>NZ_JBQSVP010000010.1:0-47464 GCF_052376345.1 Psychrobacter sp. AOP5-GZ1-6
TTTTAGTATTTATGCTAATCAATCTTGCCTTTATCTCTTTGAGAAAACAGAGGAATTTTTGTAAAGGCTTACATTCTATAAGGAATATAGTGTTTGCGGATTTCTATATTCAAAAACCAAAAAAATGTGTTGCAAATTATGTCAAAGTTGATATGCTTGTACTCGAAGTATGAGTTTGGTAACGGATGTTACGCAATGGAGTGATAAAGACCAATATTTACATGAATGTTACTTTTTTAATCCCAATCGTGTAAGCCATGGTTTTTTTCATCTTACTGTAATAGAAATTCGCCACACTTGTTCCTGACTAATCTCGGTAGCCAGTTACACATTATATCTTTGAGGATTTGTGACGATACCATTATGAGCACCAGCTAATAATAGCTAGCTTATTACTAAAATTGTAAAGTGGAGATACCCATGAAAAAACTACTTTTAGCTACAGCAGTTGCTGCCCTATCTGTTTCTGCAGCCAACGCCGCTCCTACCGTATATGGTAAAGCCTTTTTAACTTTAGATCTTAATACTGGCGACACTGATACTAAAATTACAAATTATGCTGCTGATGGAAGTGTTACTGGCACATCAAACAGTTCAGTAGATGCAGATGATCGTAGCCAACTAAACTCTAACTCTTCACGTATTGGTCTTAAAGGTTCTGAAGCTTTAACTGCAAACACAGACATCCTTTATCAATTAGAGTATGGTATTGATGTTGATGCTGATGGTGATCAGTTTTATTCACGTGATACCTATCTTGGTTTAGAAAATGCAGAATACGGTACAGTAGTAGCTGGTCGTTTGACTGCTATTGATGACTATGTGAACTATGCCAACGTCACTCAAGGTGGTGTATTAGGTGGTGATAACGTACTAGCGAGCTTTGATGCGCCACGTATCAACAACTCTTTTGCTTACTTCACGCCTGAAAACAACGGTTTACAGTTCATGGCAATGTATGCAATGGACGAAAACAACAGCACTGATACATTAGATCGTGATGGTTTCGGTCTTGGTGCTAAGTATGAAACAGGTCCAATGAACGTTGGTGCTTCTTACATCCAAGCAGGTGATTTTAAAGCAGCACGTGTTAGTGGTAACTATGCAATCAGCCCAGCTGTGACGCTAGGTGCTCTATATCAAAACACTGACTATGGTACTGATGACAACGAAAATGCAATCACTATCAGTGGTGAGATGGCTACTGCGACTCCTTGGACTGCCTATGCGCAAGGTGACTTTGTAAACAACTACGCTGGTTTTGAGGATTCTGAAGCTTACCGTGCAGTTGTAGGTGGCAAGTATGCATTCAACGCAGCAACAACTGGTCATATCTACGGTGCTTATGCTGGCGCTGAAGATGAAACTCTTACAACTTATGTAGATGGTACCTCTGATCTTAAAGAAGTAGACTTTGATGGCTTTGGTATCGGTGCTGGTATCGAATACAAATTCTAATCTAACCATTAGAATCTGATTAAAAAAACTCATCCTTCGGGGTGAGTTTTTTTGTTGTGTGGTGTTTTAATGACAGAACAATGTTGATTGCCCATACAAAAAAATAAGAGTTTCAGACAGTTTGCATTTTTGCCCTATATTTTATGGCGTATTTTTAGTAAAATCCTTCTTTACCAATTACCGAAAGAGTACTATGACCAAGTTTATATTTGTGACCGGTGGGGTAGTGTCCTCACTAGGAAAAGGTATCACCGCAGCCTCTCTTGCCGCGATACTCGAAGCACGTGGCGTGACTGTCACGATGACCAAAATGGATCCGTACATCAATGTCGATCCAGGTACGATGAGCCCATTCCAGCATGGTGAAGTGTTCGTTACCGAAGATGGTGCCGAGACAGATTTAGATTTGGGCTATTATGAGCGCTTTTTACGTCATTCAAAGATGAGTAAGAGCAATAACTTCACCAGTGGTCGTATCTATCAAAACGTCTTGAATAAAGAGCGCCGCGGTGAGTATCTCGGCGGTACGGTACAGGTTATCCCGCATATCACTGACGAAATCAAGAGTAAAATCTTGGCCAGTGGTGAAGGTTATGACATCGCTATCATCGAGATTGGTGGTACCGTTGGTGACATCGAATCACTGCCATTCATGGAAGCGGTACGCCAAATGCAAGTAGAGCTTGGCCGTAATAGAGCCATGCTGATGCATTTGACATTAGTGCCTTATATCGCAAGTGCCGGTGAAACCAAAACCAAGCCAACTCAGCATTCAGTGAAAGAGTTGCGCTCTATCGGTCTACAGCCTGATGTACTGATTTGCCGTTCTGAACATCACATTTCACAAGACAATCGCCATAAGATTGCACTATTTACCAATGTAGAAGAGCGTGCGGTTATTATGTGTGAAGATGCTCAAAGCATCTATCAAATACCGCGTACGTTGCATGAGCAAGATCTTGATGATTTGATTTGTGAGCGTTTTGGTCTTGACGTACCAGAAGCAGATTTGAGCGATTGGGATAAAGTGGTTGAAGCGCAGTTGAATCCTGAGACGACGGTTACTGTCGCGATGGTCGGTAAATATGTCGAGCTACCTGATGCTTATAAGTCTATTAACGAAGCATTGCTCCATGCTGGTATCATGCACAAAGCAGACGTCAAGATTGATTATGTCGATGCTGAACGTTTAGAAGATGATGACAGCTTATTGGCGCAGCTCAATGATGCTGATGCTATCCTAGTGCCAGGTGGTTTTGGTGAGCGCGGTACCATTGGTAAAATGAAAGCCATCACTTATGCACGCGAAAACAACGTTCCTTATTTGGGTATCTGTCTGGGTATGCAGTTGGCAGTGATTGAGTATGCGCGCAATGTGCTCAACATTAATGCTAATTCCTCTGAGTTTGATCGTAAGACAGCAGAGCCAATCATCGGTCTTATCACCGAGTGGTTAGATGAGCGCGGTGAGCTACAGATTCGTAATGATGACTCAGATCTTGGTGGTACCATGCGTTTAGGCGCACAGCAAGCCGAATTGGTCGCTGGTAGCAAGTTGAGCCAAATTTATGGTACTAAAAACATCACTGAGCGTCATCGCCACCGTTATGAGATGAACAATCGCTATATCGAGCCACTAGAACAAGCAGGTATGAGCATATCGGGCTATTCTGCCAAGCAGCATTTGGTTGAATCAGTTGAGCTTGCTGACCATCCATGGTTTGTGGCTGTACAATTTCATCCTGAGTTCACCAGCTCGCCACGCGGTGGTCATCCACTGTTTAATAGCTTTGTAAAAGCAGCGAAGAACTATAGCGAAGCGAAATAGCTCAAATCAAGTAGCACTCAACGCTTTTATATTTGCCTAAAAAAAGACTGATTTTCGAATCGGTCTTTTTTTAATCTGCATTTTTAGAGGCAGAAGTATGACTTATATTTCTGATATCTTGCTTGATTGCAGGTGATTACGCTTGAATACTTTTATTAATTGGGCTATCGGTTACAATAGGCGATAGAAATTCAGATAACAATAAATAGGAAGATTGCTTAATGGATAATTTATCAGCAGCACAATCACATATTCAGCTTACGACACCCAGTAATAACACCATTAATATTGGTAATGATCAACCATTTGTGTTGTTCGGTGGTATGAACGTTTTAGAGTCTAGAGAATTGGCGTTTGAGATTGCAGAGCAGTATATTGAGATATGTCAACGTTTGGGGATTGATTATGTCTTTAAGGCCAGCTTCGATAAGGCCAATCGTTCAAGTCTACACTCGTATAGAGGCCCAGGATTGGCGAAAGGCATTGACTGGCTAGGTCAAATAAAAGAAAAGTATCAAGTACCTATTATTACTGACGTTCATGAGCCACATCAAGCAGCACCTGTCGCTGAAGTGGCAGATATTATTCAACTACCTGCTTTTTTATCACGTCAGACGGATTTGGTTCATGCAATGGCAAAGACAGACGCCATTATCAATATCAAAAAAGCCCAGTTTTTAGCACCACATGAGATGCGCCATATCGTCAACAAATGTCTCGAAGGTGGTAATGACCAATTGATACTGTGCGAGCGTGGCAGTGCTTTTGGTTATAACAATCTAGTTGTCGATATGCTTGGTTTTGACACCATGAAGCAGATGGATATCCCTGTATTTTTTGATGTAACGCACAGTTTACAACAGCCTGGTGCGCGTAGTGATAGTGCTGGTGGTCGTCGAGAGCAAATCACCACACTTGCACGTGCAGGTATGGCAACAGGGTTGGCAGGGTTGTTTTTAGAAGCGCACCCAAGTCCTGAAACGGCAAAATGTGATGGCCCTTGTGCATTGCGTATGAGTCAGCTGGAGCCATTTTTGCGTCAGCTTAAGCAGATTGATGACTTGGTCAAAGGTTTTGAAACCCTAGACACTCATTAGCAGTACTTGCTAATAGCATCAGAACAGGAGGGTACTATAATGTCCATGCAAACAGCACAAGTCAGTATTGCAAACATCGATGACGCTGAAGGATTAGATAGCGTGATGACTGCGCTAAAAAATATCACAGGTGTCACCGCTATCGATTTGGATACCGCTCATCATATCGCTATGGTACGTTATGATGATACTCAGACGAGTATTCATGCGCTAACAGCAGCAATTAGTATGGTCGATTATGTGACCCAACCATTTCCTATTGATGCACCACAAAATCCACATTACGATGATGAGTCGTAAAAACTTATTTATTAATACACTTATCTATTCATACATAAAAATAAGGAGCCTAACATGGCAGACCAAACCCATATTATTAAAATTGATGGTATGACTTGCGGTGGTTGCGTAGCCAGTGTCTACAATGCAACTGCTGATATCGATGGCCTAAATGACATTAGTATTGAGCTCATAGACAATCAAGCAACCGTTACTTTTGATGATAGCAAAACCGACGCCGAAGCCATTGTGTCAGCTATCGACGATGCTGGTTTTGACGCGACTGTCGTTCGCTCATAAGTATGGTTTTTTCTTTGAAAAAACCAGCTATCATGGCTGGTTTTTTAATGCTCAAAGGTTGCTGCTATTGGCTTGTCTCTTAGGTTTATATAGATTGCACTAGGTTGCCTGGTATCAAAACCGTTTGAATTCAACGACAGAAAACCTGAGTATTGCGTATTTAGATTTTATTTTTCCACCCACTGATATTTTTATGGCTCATAAGATTTTATAAATGCTATAACGAATAAATGCCATACCGAGTTTTATTTATGAATAATTTTACCTCGCCTGACAATGGTGCTGTCTATGATACTAAAGCTGACAGTCATTCCAGTACACCACTCACACCAAATCGATCACATCTACAACTAGCGATTGATGGTATGACATGTCAGGCCTGCGCTTCACGTATCGAAAAAGTTTTGAACAAAAAACCTGCAGTTTACGAGGTAAGTGTGAATTTTGCAGGTGAGACTGCCAATGTCGATTTTGACTCTACACAAGCCACACCTGAGCAAGTCATGGAATGGGTAAACAAGACAGGTTTTGTGGCCAATATTCAGGCAGGTGATAGCTTGTTTGAGCAAACTACTAAAGATACGGCCACAGAGTATCCTTGGCGATTGATTGGGTTATGGATTTGCTTGGTGCCGTTTTTGGTCGGTATGGTAGGCATGCTGACAGGTTCTGGTATGGCGTGGATGCCACCAATTTGGTTGCAGTTTATCATTGCGACGATTGTACAGTTTGGATTGGCATTGCCATTTTATAAGAGTGCGTGGGCCTCAATTAAAGGCGGTCTTGCCAATATGGACGTACTGGTAGTCATCGGTACAGTAACAATCTGGGCTTATTCAACGTATTTATGGCTGACACATGGTGATGGCAGTTTGAACAGTCTATTGCAAAGTGGTCATGTGGATGCACCTGCGGTATATTTTGAAGCTGGGGTAATGGTCATTGCGTTTGTACGGACAGGTAAGTATCTGGAAGAGCGTACCAAAAAGCAGAGCCTAAACAGTATTGATTTACTATTGTCATTGACCCCTGACGAAGTCGAGCAGCAGCAGCCAAATGGTGATTTTCATAACGTCGCATTAAGAGACGTTCAAGTTGGTGATATTTTGCGTGCAAAGCAAGGTAGCCGAGTAGCGACAGATGGTATTGTTATTGATGGTAGTGGCTGGTGTGTGGAAAGCCATTTAACAGGTGAGTCAGTCCCACTTAAAAAACAAGAGGGCAGTAAACTATTAGCAGGGGCCTTGGTCGAAAACGGTAGCTTACTATATCGCGTCAGTGCTAGAGGCAGTGATACCAAGTTAGGCGATATGGTACAAGCGCTCAGCGATGCACAAGGATCAAAAGCTGATTTAGCGCGTCTTGCCGATAGAGTCACTGCGATTTTTGTCCCTGTTGTCGTAACGATTGCCTTAGTTACCTTTGGTGTCACATGGTGGCTGACAGGTATGGTGGATACGGCATTGATGCATGCGGTGTCAGTATTAGTTATTGCTTGTCCCTGTGCGCTTGGTTTGGCCACGCCAGCCGCTATCATGGCTGGTATGGGTGTCGCCGCCCGTCATGGTGTGTGGTTCAAAGATGCCCAAAGCCTAGAAGCCGCCGGTAACATTGATACTGTTGTTATGGATAAAACAGGTACGCTAACTATTGGTAAGCCGACTATCGTTGATCATGTGATGGTAGATAAATCGCTTGTTGTTGATGATGTTTTGCAACTTGCAGCTAGTGTGGAAGCGCATGCCAGTCACCCGCTAGCGACAGCGTTAGTTGATACGGCAAATAATCGTCATTTGCCATTGATGAGTGTGACCGATATTAGTGTTATCAAAGGTGCTGGTATACAAGCGCATATTGATGGACTTGGACTTATCAAGGTTGGTACGGCAGCGTTTGCTAATTTGACGCTGCCCAAGCTGATGCCCAAAGCATGGCAAGTTGCCAGCACCGTTGCAGTTAGCATCAACGATGAAGCACTAGGTGCTTTTGCTTTGGCGGATGATCTAAAAGTTGATACGCCACAAGCAGTCGCAGCATTACAGTCTGCTGGTATCAACGTGATTTTGATGAGTGGTGATAAGCAGTCCGTCGTCGATCATGTGGCAGGGCAGCTGGGTATCAAGCAAGCGTACGGTAAGATGAGTCCACGTGATAAAGCGAGTCAAATTGCCTTGTTACAAACTGCTGGTCATAAAGTGGCGATGGCAGGAGATGGTGTTAACGATGCGCCAGCAATGGCAACAGCCGATGCCAGCTTTGCAATGTTTGAGGGTACTGATGTGGCGCAGCACAGTGCCTCTGCACGATTGATGGGCGAGTCGCTCATGCATATTGATGCTGCTCAAAAAATTGCTCAAGCGACATTGCACAATATTAAACAAAATTTATTTTTTGCCTTTATTTATAATTGTATTGGTATCCCGCTTGCCGCTTTTGGTTTTTTAAATCCTATGATTGCCGCTGCTGCTATGGCGCTCAGTTCTATCTCAGTATTGATAAATGCACTGCGATTGACAAAATTTAAGACAGAGGTGGAGCTGGAGAATACCGTCTCTAACGCTCACACTGATATCGCGGCTTCGACGAAAACATAAGTAATATCTCATTATTAATATCATTGCCAATTGACCAGTCCATTTACGTCTACTATCGTTACTCATCTGTAATTTTATGGGCGTAAGTTGGTGTAAGGTAAAGGAAGTTTAGTAAAATTTATGCTATGATGCCACGCACTATAGCCAGCTTTTGATATGCTAAACAAACCTTTAATCGTACTCAGACTTGGCCGATTTTACAAATATGTAAAGCTGTTTTAAGTACATGTGCTATATGATATTTTGCTTTATCTTTTTTGTATTCTAGTTGCCGTTATTTATCCCATAAACTTGGCATGACCAAAGGAATTAACAGACATTATGTACGCTGAAGAAACCACCAACGTTACTGCAATTAAAGACATTCGTGCACGTGAGATTTTAGACTCGCGCGGTAACCCGACGATTGAAGCCGATGTTATTTTGGCTGATGGCACTATTGGCCGTGCTGCTGCACCAAGTGGTGCTTCTACTGGCTCACGTGAAGCGCTTGAACTGCGTGATGGCGACAAAGATCGCTACATGGGTAAAGGCGTCAAAAAAGCTGTTGCCAACGTCAATAGCCAAATTCGTAGCGCTCTACTGGACAAAGACGTGACAGAACAGCAAAGCATTGACGATGCAATGATCGCGCTAGATGGCACAGAGAACAAAGACAATCTTGGTGCCAATGCGATGCTAGCTGTATCGCTGGCTACTGCTAAAGCTGCTGCTAAATCACAAAATTTGCCATTACATCAGTACATTGCCAATATGCGCAATCAGACATCACTGACGATGCCTGTACCGATGATGAATATCTTAAACGGTGGCGAGCATGCGGACAATACCGTCGATATCCAAGAGTTTATGATTGAGCCAGTTGGGTTTACGAGCTTCTCAGAAGCGCTACGTGCGGGTACAGAGATTTTTCACAGTTTAAAATCAGTGTTAAAGTCACAAGGCTTGAATACCGCTGTTGGTGATGAAGGCGGCTTTGCACCAAACTTGCGTAGCAATGAAGAAGCCATCACCGTCATCATGCAAGCGATTGAGCAAGTTGGCTATAAAGCAGGTGAAGATATTCATCTAGCGTTAGATTGTGCGGCCAGCGAATTTTATAAAAACGGTCAGTATGTTTTGGCAGGTGAAGGCAATAAAGCCTTTGATAGCCAAGGTTTTTCAGACTACCTGGTTGGGCTAGCGCGTCAATACCCTATTATCTCTATCGAAGATGGTCTTGATGAGTCTGACTGGGATGGTTGGAAGTATTTGACTGAGCAGATTGGTGATAAAGTCCAACTGGTTGGTGATGATTTGTTTGTGACCAACCCTGCTATTTTGCAAGAAGGTATTGATAAGAAAATCGCTAACGCAATTTTGATTAAGTTTAACCAAATTGGCACTTTGTCAGAAACACTAGATGCGATTTATCTTGCGAAGAACAACGGCTATGCAACGATTATCTCACACCGATCAGGTGAGACTGAAGACAGCACCATTGCAGACCTAGCCGTTGGTACAGCAGCAGGTCAGATCAAAACGGGATCACTATGCCGTTCAGATCGCGTTGCAAAATACAATCAGCTGCTACGTATCGAGCAGCAAGTGCGTGCAAGCTATCGTGGCCGTGAAGAGTTTATCGGCCTACGTGGTTAATAAGTTGGGTGGGAAAATGAGCGATATATCATCACTGCTATGAGGATATATCGCTCAACCAGCATACCTTAACTTTAATTTACTGTCTCTCTATCGTTTGGCGTTACCAATTTATGAAATACTTTAGCCAATTTATCCTACTTGCTTTAGCCGTTGCCGTACTTTTAGGATTGCAATATCAGTATTGGCTGGGTGAAAACGGTCGTTTCGAGCATAATAAACTAACGGCGCAAATCGAAGAGCAGCAAAATTTAAATGACAATCAAGTGGCTGCAAATAATTTACTACGTACTGACGTATATGATCTAAAAACTGGTCTTGAGGCAGTAGAAGAACACGCTCGCTTAGACTTAGGCTTGATTAAACCAAATGAGACGTTTGTACAAGTATCAACCGCACCAACGACTCATAGCCGTTACTGAGCACTCTTACTTTTCTAAAAGATTTTATCTCTCGTTATCTATAATAAAGTCACTATTCATCTAAAAGTCTTTACTTACCTTATTTCTCCTTAGTCATTCTGTCATGGGTTTCAGCCATGATGGCTGTTTTTTGAGTATCATCTTATGAACACCACACCTCATGTACATGCCATGATCGTTGCAGCTGGTCGCGGTAATCGTTTTGGATCGTCTATAGCCAAACAATATACTATGTTGCAAGAGCAAACATTGTTACAGCATAGTGTGGCAAGGCTTGCTTGTAGTATTTATATTGATAAGTGTTTATTGGTAATAGCAGCAGATGACACTACAGCTGGCACACTCGATTTTGGGCTACCAATACATTATGCTATTGGTGGAGCTGAGCGTTGGCAGTCAGTACAGGCAGGCGTAGAGGCAATTAGTAAAGCAGGTGCTGCTGATTCAGACTTGGTGCTGATTCATGATGCGGCACGTCCTGCTGTACCCATTCATGATATTGATAACGTTATTGAAGCGGCGATGATAGAGCCTTATGGTGCTATCTTAGCGACTCCTGTAGCAGATACCCTAAAAGAGGCTTATCTTCAGTCTAACGCTCAAAATAAGCTTATAAATAGCACTCACTCTTATGCTAAATGCACGATAGATCGTCGTCATATGTGGCAAGCACAAACGCCGCAAGTATTTCGCTTAGGTCAATTACAGCAAGTCCTTGCACATGTCGCTGAGTATCAACTAGATATTACCGATGAAGCCAGTGCTTTTGAGCACTTAGCGCTACCTATTCGACTAGTGACAGGCAGTCGTCAAAACATCAAACTCACTTATCCTGATGATGCCACATTGTTGGCTGCTATTCTGGCTACTCAAACACAGTCATCTTGACGTATTGCTAATAGGATCTAACTGAATCATGCTTTTGGCCAAGTTATATGACTATCGCTTGAGTTGAGGACATCCCCTAATATAAATGAGAAATCACTTACTCTTTCACAGTACTTTTCTATTATTAAATCCAAAAAGTCTTCTCTAAAAATACGTTTGTGGTTGCTCAACCCCCCTTTAGAATAGATATTTTTTATAGATTAATGTTTGTTATTGGTGTAATGTAAACAGATATTGCTTTGATGACGAAACTAGCCTATGATGTAACCAACTTAATACAATTAATATAAACATTTATAAAATCAATAATATACCAGACTGGTTTGATGCTTCTTAAAGTCTTGTCTCTATGTTTTTTTCTAAAGTTAGTATGGTTGTCTTAGCTGCATTTATCTAAAAATAGGGAGAAGGGAGTTGTCAACAATCAATGATTCGACAAATCCAGTAACGACAGGTCTTTGCCAGTTTGTATACATAAGTAAAATTACATCGACTGGCCTTTCAAGCCCTAGTACGCTTAATGACATCTCGGAGGGTTCTATTGCACGTAATAGGGCTGACAACATCACGGGCATTCTCTGTTATGGTAATGGCTACTTCTTGCAGTATATAGAAGGCTCAGAGCAGGATCTAACCAACCTAAAAAATCGTCTATTAGTAGACGGTAGACATAAAGAGCTGCAGATTTTAGACTTTTCAAAAATTAGCCAGCGCCGTTTTACAGATTGGTCGCTACGTTCAATCACGCTTGAGCGTTGGATGATAAAAGAGCCAGAACTGAAAAAGTTTATGCCATTTCAGCCGTATGAATGGGCCCCAAATGAATGGCCAGCGTTTTTAGATATCCTACAAGGGTATTATGAAGAACAAGTGAAAATTGGCAATACTGATACACCGCCTATCAAGTACAGCACACTAGGTGTGACATTGAGCAAGGTGATTGGTCAACATCAAGCGTTCTTTTTGATTCAAACTGTACTTGGGTTAATGATCATTCTAACAGTGTTATGGTTGGTATTATCAGATAAAGTTTGATAGATATTGTTATGATAGACACTACAAGGTTAGTTATTAATCATTCTGACCTTAAAAAGGATAGCGTTGTTAAAATTTAAGCATAAAAAAACCCCACTCATAATATTTTATGAGTGGGGTTTTTGGTGGTTTACTTATTAGTCTTATCAAATACTTTAATATATCTTTGCTAACAAGTGACGCCAAATAGTGGCGTCCCCAGGGGGATTCGAACCCCCGTTACCGCCGTGAAAGGGCGGTGTCCTAGGCCTCTAGACGATGGGGACTAGTACAACACCTCAGCTGCTTTCACCATTTATGCCGAAGTGGTGCGTATTCTAATGGCGTCTGCGTTTTCTGTCAAGCCTTTTTTTTCGTCTTTTTAAAATTAAATATCTTTTTTTGATTGCGCGGCGAGGATGTAGGTCTTTACGCTTTAAATGGTAGCGAATCCATAAAGAAGTACAAGCGCTAATGGTCAACGCGAGTAGCATATAACCGATGATAGTTCCCCATAATTTTAATTGTGGATCCATGATAAAGTCCCTTCTATTGAGCCTTGTAGCATTTACAACATTTGCTATCAAGGTAGCGTGGGCAACTTAAACCATCTATAGGATACAACGACACCATCTTAGAGTGCTTTTATAGGTTGACGGCTCGTTTATGGGTTGTGAATAGTTTTAAGTCATATTCAATCGTTAAACGAGGGGGCTTTTCAGTCATGATACCAATCATATCCCTATTGATTGTAAAATCAAGATGTTAAAGTCATCAAGTATTACAAATAGCACTATTATGAGCGGTTGGCAATATAGGATATGTGACTTACTGACTGTCACTGTCGGATAATTCATCCGTACTGTCTTCGTTATGCATCGCATTCGCTAGCATTGGATAGTGGTTCAGAATATGACAAAACAGCTCAGCAGTCTTTTGCGTATCATATAGTGCAGAGTGAGCGTCTTTACCATCAAAATCTAGTCCTGCTGCTTTACAAGCACGTGCTAATACGGTTTGACCAAATGCCAGTGCAGATAATGTCACGGTGTCAAATACTGAGAAATTATGGAATGGATTGTGGTTTTTGCTATTGGTACGTAGCACGGCAGCATTTAAAAAGGCTAGGTCAAAATGGGCATTGTGTCCGATCAGTACGCACTGACGGCATTCTTCGCTACGACGCACTTCCTTTAAACCCTTAAAAATACGGCGTAACGCAGTTTTTTCATCTTCAGCAATGGCTTTACGCAGTGGGTTGTTTGGATCGATACCTGTAAAAGAGAGAGCACTTGGCTCTAAATTTGCGCCTTCAAAAGGTTCAACATGGGCATTGAATGCTTCGCCTGGATAAAACACACCTTGCTCATTCAGTAGCACTGGAATACAGGCAATTTCTAATAAAGCATCTGTTTGTGCATTAAAACCTGCTGTTTCAACATCGACGACGACAGGCAAAAATTTACGAAAACGTTCTTTTAAACGCATTGGGGTTTGTTCGTCTGTTGCAGCATCATTTTGAGTGGTCATATAAAGTTAAATCACTTTTATCAGTCATAAAGTCAATTTAATATAAAAGAATGACAGCGCTAACCTCGCTTGAGGTGTCATATCTACCTACTGAGGTTAGTCGCTTTGATCTTATTTTAAATTGAATCAACAATACGGTTATATTTAGTTAAACAACAAGCATCTGATGATGGATGTCACACTGCCTATTACAAAGACAGGGTGTCCATCATAGAGTTAAAAATAGAGAGTTCTGCGGTATTTTCTTTATGCTTTAATAGACCAAGGCAGCATCTCACCTGCCATGAGTGGGGTCACAGTGCCACCGTCAAAGTAGGGATAAGCGGTTGGGACTTGCATAGGCGTATTAACAAGGGTGATAGTGCTCTCATTTAATGGCATACCGTAAAATTGGGCGCCAAAGCGACTGGCAAAACCCTCTAGCTTATCTATTTTACCAACACTATCAAAAGCAGTGGCATACAGTGACAAAGCGTGAGCAGCGCTATAGCAGCCAGCACAACCACAAGCAGCTTCTTTCTTATCTGTCGCATGTGGCGCAGAGTCAGTGCCTAAAAAGAATTTTGGACTACCACTGGTTGCAACATCTAATAGTACTTTTTGGTGACTTTCACGCTTTAAGATAGGCAAGCAATAAAAATGTGGTTTGATACCACCAACCAATAAGTGATTACGGTTAAACATCAAATGCTGCGGGGTGATAGTAGCAGCAATGTTATTACCTTGAGCCAATACAAAGTCGGCTGCATCACTGGTGGTAATGTGTTCGACGACAATTTTTAATGCAGGAAATTTGGCGATTATTTGAGCAAGTACTTCGTCTAAAAACCGTTTTTCACGGTCAAAAATATCCACATGGTTTTGAGTGACTTCACCATGTATGAGTAAGGGCATGTTGTATTTTTCTAGCGCATCAAACACATCGACGCAGGCATTTATATCTGTCACGCCATCAGTAGAGTTGGTAGTGGCACCCGCAGGATAAAGTTTAACGGCTTGTACGATACCCGATTTGGCTGCCATCTCGATATCGTGTGCGGTAGTTTTATCTGTTAGGTATAAAGTCATACGTGGATCAAACGCCGTTTTGCGCTCAGTGCTCAAATCGCTAGCTTCAAGATGAGCCATGATACGTGCGCGGTAGGCTAAGGCGTCATCGATATTCTTGACGGGCGGTACTAGGTTTGGCATGCAAATGACGCGATTAAAGCTATTTGCTGCATGCGGTACTGTTGTACTTAGGGCATTACCGTCGCGTAAGTGAATATGCCAGTCATCTGGTTGAAGGATGGTCAACTCTCTAATTGAATCAGTCATAATGTTATAGCGCTCTATGTCGTCATATACAGGAAGTAAAAGGGAGTAGTACTATGTTGCTATCATAACAGATTTGCCCACTTGACTAAATATGTGGCTAACTATCTATCTATGCATAATTTATTATTCGCTCTGTGAGATGATTAGAATATTTGCTTATATACTATTAGAGTGTGACCATATCGTCATCACGAGGTTCTTTGGTAAGAATAAGGAAAACCTTATATATCCAATATTTAAGTCGAAACCTTGCCGCCTTAGGGCAGTTGTACTTTTGCCCATAGCAAATATGATGTACACTGAGCAGGTAATTTATCTTTTGATTTTATCTTAACGTTGCTACTAAAACTAAATGCTCATAATAGGAGTTATTCATGGCTCAACTTGATCCAAAAAATATTAATAAAATCGTTTTGGCCTATTCTGGAGGCCTTGATACCTCTATCATCGCTAAATGGCTACAAGAAACCTATGATGCAGAAGTCATTACTTTTACCGCTGATATCGGTCAAGGTGAAGAAGTTGAGCCGGCACGTGCTAAAGCGAAAGCCATGGGTATAAAGCATATTCACATCGAAGATTTGCGTGAAGAGTTTGCCCGTGATTATGTGTTTCCAATGTTCCGTGCCAATGCTATCTACGAAGGTGAGTACTTGCTTGGCACGTCTATCGCACGTCCGTTGATTGCCAAGCGTTTGGTAGAAATCGCCAAAGAACACAACGCTGATGCTATTAGTCATGGCGCAACTGGTAAAGGAAACGATCAAGTGCGTTTTGAGCTTGGTGCTGTTGCCTTATCACCAGATGTGGTTACCATTGCTCCTTGGCGCGAATGGGACTTGTCTAGCCGCGAAAGCTTGATGAATTATGCCGAAGAGCATGACATTGCAATTGATTATGCGGGCAATAAGAAAAAATCTCCGTACTCAATGGATGCCAATCTTTTGCATATCTCTTATGAAGGCGGCATTTTAGAAGATCCGTATGCTGAAGCAGAAGAAGATATGTGGCGTTGGTCAGTCAGTCCAGAACA
This sequence comes from Psychrobacter sp. AOP5-GZ1-6, assembly GCF_052376345.1. Lineage (NCBI taxonomy): Bacteria > Pseudomonadati > Pseudomonadota > Gammaproteobacteria > Moraxellales > Moraxellaceae > Psychrobacter > Psychrobacter sp. AOP5-GZ1-6. Next base: position 15,399 of record NZ_JBQSVP010000010.1, read on the forward strand.
AGCACCTGACGAAGCACAGTATTTAGAGTTGGAATACAAAAAAGGTGATATCGTTGCTATCGATGGTGAAGCGCTCAAGCCTTTTGAAGTGATGATTAAGCTAAATGAGCTTGGTGGTAAGCACGGTATTGGTCGTTTGGATATCGTAGAAAACCGTTACGTTGGTATGAAGTCACGCGGTTGCTATGAGACACCAGCTGGTACGATTATGCTAAAAGCGCACCGCGGTATTGAGTCGTTGACTCTTGATCGTGAAGCGGCGCATCTAAAAGACGAGTTGATGCCACGCTACGCTAAAACTATCTACAATGGCTATTGGTTCAGTCCTGAACGTGTCATGTTGCAAGAGCTAATCGACAAGTCTCAAGAGTACGTCAACGGCACCGTGCGTGTGAAGTTATATAAAGGTAGTGTTAGTGTTGTAGGTCGTAAGTCTGCAGACTCATTGTTTGATGAAAAAATCGCAACGTTCGAGGATGATGCTGGTGCTTATGATCAAAAAGATGCGGAAGGATTTATCCGTCTAAATGGCCTACGTCTAGCTATCGAAGCCAGCCGTGGTCGCGATTTATCAAAATAACACCAAACCTGAAAGATGGGATAGTGTAATCTTATTTGATTGTTTGTAGTTAAATAAGAAATTAAATCGTAAACAAAAAAGCAGAGGCCTATATGTATAGTGCCTCTGTTTTTTATTGTTGATGAGAGCTTATTAAGGTGTGTTTGATATGCACAATTTGATATTCACAAATAGGCACTGCTGATTCTTAATGATTAGTAAAACGGCTTCAGACAAGGCATAAAATGATGCCTTAACGAAGTTTCTAGTAACCATTTTATCTTTCATTAACGTCTTATAGATAGCCATTACTAGATAGCGACTATTTGGTCTTAGCTACTCGGTTTTTTCTACCTCTGCACTATCAGTATCATCATCGTCTACTCTTACGATGGCTACATCTTGTGATTGGCGTTCTTCAATAGCTTCTTGCTCTAATACTTCTTCTACTGCAAGCTTAGTACCATCAGCTTTTTTTATCTGGTATTTAAAGGTTGCAAGTGCCCCCAATACACTGATAACTAGAATGATAATGATAATAACAGGGTTTTTCCAAAGTGGCGTTGTTGGCTCATACTCAATCGGTTTTTCACTAATCGTGGTTGGAGTGTTGTCGCTATTACCGCCGATTAGTCCGAGGCTAACCAAAGGTGGTTTTGGCGGATTGATAGGTTCGGATGTAATCCGTAACCGGTTTCGACTAAGATAGATGTCAGAGATTTTTGCGAGTTGTAATAACCAACGTTGATGTGGCAAGGCAATATCGTGCATGTCTGCAAATACCAGCATGTCATTATGGCGCCCTTGCTGCAGGTTGTCTGGTGAGCGACCAATGGCTTTTAAATAGTTACCTGTTGCCAGCTGCATGTCTTGTACGGGTTCATGATTTTCAGGTTTGAAAGCTGTTAGCTCGTACCAGTAATGGTCGAAAGGCGGGGGAGTGCTTGATAGCTGCTCTATACTTGAAAGGTCAGTATCTGCAGAGTCTTTTGTTTTTATAGAGTTTTCAGCAGTTGCTATAGCCTCTTGGCTTTCATTATTTGCCAGTTCGGTTGACAAATTTTCGGGTTTACTGACGGTAAACCGAGCTGATGATAAAAACTGTGGCTGTAATGCAAACCACTTGTTGATTTCATCATTATCAAGTTGACTATATTCTGCCAAAATAGCCAACTCACGGAGTACAATCACGCATAAAGATGTCAGTAAAATTTGGATTTGTTGTGTCGTTGTACCCACTTGTTTGGCGATATAATCGCTCGCTTTAATGACTCGAGCATTATCATAAAATATGGCATCTGCAGCATCGTGGCGATGATATAGCGCCGCACTAATGGTTGCAAAATTCATAGAATTATACTGTCGCAGTTCTTTGACAGCACCACGTCCAAACAGCTTTTTGCTTACTGTTTGACCATCTTGGTGTTGCTGATACGCAAGTAGCGCGCTAATAATTGCCTGTAAACTGGCATCCATGGCTAAACGCGCTTGTGGTAAAGAAAGCTTTGCGGTATCTGCCAATAATGACACCATAGGTATGGTATCTTGATATAGAAAATCATACATCGACACACGTGTCGGTGAAATAGTCGTCATAATCTGCTAGCATCAAAAAGTGTGCCTCTATATTACGGTGCCAAAAGCCTTGATACAATCCCTTAATACTAGAAATTTTCAATCATTTTGTTTGAGGTGTATCATCTTATGATCTATGTACAAATGGTAAATTTCACAATCTAAAGCATGACATGCCAAAGAGTATGATAAATATATAAATGGCCTCAGGAATACCCCATGACAAATAACAGAAATATTGCCACGCGGTTAATCATTAGCATTGCCCAGCAAACCCTCACCGTCTATCAACAAAATAAAGAACTCGCTCAATATCAGATATCTACTGCAAAAAACGGTATTGGTGCTCAACAAGATAGCGGTTGTACACCACTTGGACAGCATGTCATTGCAGAAAAAATAGGTGGCAGTGAACCTATTAAGGCTGTGTTTGTCGGGAGAGTACCGACGGGCGAGATATATAGTGCTGATCTTGGTAAGTTACACCCTGAGCGAGACTGGATATTAAGCCGTATTTTATGGTTGAGCGGTTTGGAAGCAGGTGTTAATAAGGGTAGTAATAGTAACGGTGGTTGTGATACTTACCAGCGTTATATTTATATTCACGGTACACCAGATACTGAACCGATGGGTACGCCTCTCTCTCATGGCTGTATACGTATGCGCAATGAAGACATCGTAAAGCTGTTCGAACAAGTCGAAGAAGAGACGTCAGTGAATATTGTAGACAGCTTAAATGACACTTTAAAATAAAATGGTACTTTAAAATAAAATGGCACCTTGAAATAATAGGAAGTCAGATAGCATAAGGCTGGCTCTTTATATGCAAATATCCAAACGCTCATAAATCGACAGCAAACCTTTAATGAATTAGGGATTGTTATCTTAAAAACTCCTGTTGATTTTTAAATTTTATGATGTGGTTTCTGTGTAATGATTACTAAAGATATTTATGCCAAACATTACTTATCTAAAGCACATTCAACTATAAATTGAGGACAGTTATTATGTCTAAAGAAACATTAAGCATCTTACAGCAAGCTTTTGATGAACGCCGCTCTATCTACGCATTAGGTAATGAGTTGCCAGTGCAGCCACAAGCGATTGTAAACATAGCAGAACGCGTTTTGCTACATACGCCTTCTGCTTTTAATTCACAGTCTTCGCGATTGGTTGTGCTGTTTGGTGAACGGCATCATAAGTTTTGGGATATCACTGAAGAAAAACTACGCGAGGCGGTAGGTGATGGTGATTTTTCTAGCAGTAAACAAAAACTAGATGGTTTCCGTGCGGCAGCAGGTACCGTATTATTTTATGAAGATAAAAATGTCGTCAAATCACTACAGGAGAAATTTGCACTTTATGCCGATAGGTTCCCTGTATGGTCAGAGCAGACCTCAGCCATGCATCAGTATGCAGTGTGGACAGAGCTTAGCAGCTTGAATATTGGCGCAAATCTCCAGCATTATAATCCGCTAGTTGATGAAGACGCGGCAGCCGCGTTTGATATTCCAGACAGCTGGGCGCTGATTGCGCAAATGCCCTTTGGTAATATCGTCGAGCCTGCTGGCGAAAAGACTTATCAACCAGTCAGTGAGCGCATGAAAGTTTTAGGGTTGAAAAACATATAATAGTCTCACCGAATGAAATACTATTAAACAAAAAAGACAGCCCTGATAAAGTGAGCTGTCTTTTTTGTATCGTTTATCTATAATCAAAGAAGTCTAAAATGAGCACAGGACAGCCAACTGCAGATTGTACATCTAAGGAGTGAACCGCCCCGACTATATCGGAGAGTGATTTACTTGAGTCAGGCAGCAATGCCTGACAGGGTTAAATTATCATAATACCGCTTTTCAAATTCAAAAGGTGACACATATCCAATCGTGCTATGCAGTCGTGTTTTGTTAAACCAGTCCACCCATTCAAGGGTTGCTAATTCAACATCGTTCACGCCATGCCATTGTTCTTTTAGATATTCAATCACCTCAGACTTATAAAGCCCGTTAACTGTCTCAGCCAATGCGTTGTCATAAGAGTCGCCTGTTGTACCAACAGAAGCAATCACTCCAGAGTCCGTCATCTTATCGGTATAGCGAATAGATAAGTACTGAACCCCTCGATCACTGTGATGAATCACATCTTTGGGATAGTTTCTATCTGCTATTGCTTGATTTAACGCCGCCATCACCATATCGGTATTCATGCGATTAGATACTTTCCAGCCAACGATAGCGCGAGCAAACACATCAATAATAAAAGCGGTATACACCCAGCCGCTTGTCGTCTTGATATAGGTAAAATCTGCAACCCATAGTTGGTTAGGACGATGAGCATTAAAGTTACGATTGACTAAGTCATCAGCGCGCTTTTGGTCGTCACGGCTGTTGGTGGTAATCTTGCCTTTGCCACGCCAAACGCCTTGTAGGCCATACTGCTTCATTAATCGCTCTACGGTACACCGAGCAATACATAATCCTTCTGCTTTCATCTGCTGCCAGACTTTACGCGCACCGTAACGGCATTTGCTATCCTGCCAAATACGTTTAATCTCACCGATGTAATAGTCGTCATGCTGACTGCGCAGTGAACGCTTGTGTGGGTTGTCGCTTAAGTCTTGAGCACGATAATAAGTTGACGGGGCAATCGGTAGGACTCTACAGATCAGCTCGACCCCATAAAGGTGTTTATTGTCGTCGATGAAGTGAATCATGATTTTAGTCAGCGGTCGAGCTCCGCCTGGGCGAAAAAAGCAGCAGCCTTACGTATAATCTCATTGGCTTGCTTAAGCTCTTTATTCTCGCGTTCAAGCTCTTTAATACGTTGCTCTTGGCTTTGAGCTTGCACTGAAGCAGGAATGGTTTGATCGATGTGCTTTTTATGCCAAGACCGCAGAGTTTCAGGCGTGCAGCCAATCTTAGGGGCAATGGCTTGAATCGCTGACCAGGTGGAGGGGTAATCGCCCGACGCTTCAATCAGCATACGAACGGCGCGTTCTTTAATCTCAGGAGTATAATGTCGTGTTTTCATTGTCGTATTCTCTCAGAATATTAGGTCTCCGACAATCCCGGGGCGGTTCAGAGGGCTGCACCGTAGGGGTTTAGTAGTTCACTGATTATATTTATATTGTGGAGGCCTTGTATCACCATGACTAATATAACCTAAACGACATTAGCGTTGTTGTTCAATTTGGCTGAAAACCAGCCAGCACCATAAAGCGCATTATGATCTGTCGCTGATTTAAGTTGATAATACTGTTGATATCGAAGGTGATTATGGTAATGTTTCAATGCTTTTTGTTCTTTGATCAGACGTTTTAGGCTGCGTTTGGTTTTCTTTTTAAACGATTTTTTGTGCAGTAGGGGTGAGGCTATTTCAGTGATGTAGTGTAATGCTGTTAATTGATTACGCAACTCATCTGTTGCTTGGTTACTGTTTTTTATATGAACCTCATGTTCCTCAATGCCACCTGTATCAGAGCTATCAGCGTCAATGGTTTCTATGTCGCTGCCACTTTCTTTCGTAATAGTCTCATCTATATTTAGTAGACTGTCATGCTGTTGGGATATGGCTTTTATTAGTGGTTCGATCGCCAGCTTGTTGGCTTGAGGATCAAGGCTTGCATTGCTCATAGTAAAGGCAATCAACTCTAGCAAAGTTAGCTGAAAATCATTGGCGCTGACTGCGTCAATAGGCTGGATTTTGAGAGTTTCAATGTCAGTCATCCAATTCGTTGCAGGTGCGCCATGTGCCTGTAGTTCGGGGTCGATATGGTGGGCTAGGTAAGTCAGTTCGTAATAACTACCAAGTAGAGTGGCGGTTTGTTTTAGTATTGGTTGCCAATCAGGATTGATCTCATCAGAGAAGCTAGCAAATACTTCTAAGACAGCATGTAAGCGGCGAATACCAGTCTGTAATTGCAAAATATGCCCACTGTCAGTGCTGCCAGCTACGATAGCACTGCTATTCGGTAATATTTGCAGCAAACAGTTATGCACGGCTACTCGTACAAAAGCAGGCATGCTAATTTTTTTATTGATTTTCATTTGACGCAGGTCGGTACTTACTGCTGGACTATGTGGTTGTCCATTAATCAGTAAGCCACCACGTTCAGCTTTGGTTACGGTAGATAAGCATAGCTTGTAGCGCTTACACCATGTTTTGGCTGTCGTAAATAAAAAATCTAAATCTCCTGATACCAGTTCGAACTCTATTTCTTGAATCTTTTCTCGCTGAGTATCATCGGTACCATGAATAATCTCGCCATGATCGTAGGCTATCTCGATGCTGTTTTCCGTTTCGTCTTCGCTATTTTCTATCAGCAACCGAGTGGTGCGCTGTACATCAGTGACGTACAGCGGTGTGAGTTTTTTGGCTAGTTTTTTGAGCTTAAAGGTGGATAATGCTGGCGCGATAGGCGTTTCTTTATAAATCGTTAGGTCAGGCATAAGGGAGTTGGTATCAAGCATTGCCTGTACTTGTTCATTATCTAATATGGCGTTGTGCTCTAAGCGTGATGCCATCCCATCGCCACCAGCTTTGATAGTTTGTACCCAGTTATCGCCTTCTTTACGAATCCGTAAGCCGATACCTGCCTGTGCCAATTGTTGATCGGGTGTGTCGTAATAATGGGCAGCCAGTTGTGTCATCTGTGAGGACTTAACTTGCGCTTGACGCAACAAGCCTTTTAACCGTGATTCTGGCACCAAAAACTTCAACTCTATCTCTTGCATGATGGTTCCCCATTATTTTAAAGCAGGTTAAGTGGCTACTGTAGTCAGTCCATATCCGTCTATAGTCGGTTCAATATACTTTAATCTTTTTCAGATTGAACTACCTACCATCGTATGAAAGCTATTAATCAATAACAAGTAAAATTTGTAGGATTGCCTGTGTTTATTTTCTATAAGCAATATACTTTTATTATATTAGCGTTATAATTGAGCCAAAATATCAAACAAAAGTATATTTAATTATGAACGAAAATTCTATGGTAAGTAAACCTAAAACACCCTCGCAGTCCAATAGTTTGTCATTAGTGTTAGCAGCAGTTACCTTGGGGTCAGTCATACTAATCAATGGCTGCAGCCAATCTGAGGATTATGCAGAAAGCGTATCAGATGAATCATCGGATTACGCTAGTGAAGAATCTGTTGCCGCTGATACAAATGCGCTTATGTCCGAACAACCAACGGCGGCTGAAGAGCTAGAGGCTAACAGCCAAGCCAATGAATTGACAGTTGAAAGTTTATCAGGAGACAGCGAGCAGACGCTAGGTAGTCAGGTCGCTGATATCCAGATAAAAGGTAAATCGCTGCTGATTACTTCCAGTGCAGACTTTACCGTCAAAGATGTCGTCAAGAGTAGCGCTGCTATTGAGGCATTGACACGGCAGCAGGGTGGTTATGTAGCGATCAGTAATATTAGCAATTATCCACGCAGTGATAGAACCTTCGTTCAAGGTGATAAAAACATTACCATCACTACTTATACTCGCCAAGCTGAAATGACCGTTCGGGTACCTCGTACCAACGTCAGTAAGTTCTTAAAGCAAATGCAGCAGCAAGTGGCTTTTTTAAATGAGCAGGAATTTACAGCGCAAGACGTGACGTTAGATATTTATCGTGAGCAGTTGGTAAGTCAGCTAAACAGTGATATGGCAAGCGAGCTTAGCGAAGAGCGACTCGATAGTGAAAACAATAAAGACCAACGTAGTAATATCGAGGCTATTACTGCTACTTATACTGCGCGCCGGCAACAAGAGCTGGCAAAGCTTGAGCAGATGGATATCGCTGATAAAGTTAAATACAGTACGATCAACTTAGTTTTTAGCCAGCCAGACATTAGCTATAAAGAAGTCACTCAAAACCTAGATGTTTTGATAGATGCTGAACGTCCAAGTTTTGGTACTGAAGTCAACAAATCACTCAAAGATGGTTGGAGTATGCTCAGGTCATTCGCACTTGGTGTTATACAATTGTGGTGGTTGGTAGTGCTTGCTGGTATTTTTTATCTCATTTATAGGTTGATAAAAACCATTTATCGTAAGTTCTTTAGACAAAGCCCTCGTATTGAACACTTACGACGTAATCTGATGGGTGAAAACCAAGGTATCTATAATCCAGAGCGTACAAAGAGCAATCAAGTAGGCGATAATAGGGGCAGTGCTAAAGAGGCTGATAGCAAGGAGACGGATAGTAAAGATATGAATAACAAGGATGCTAAGCATTAGTTAGAATGAAAGCTCAAAAAGCTCAAAAAGCTCATAATAATAAAAGCATCAGTAAATACTAAAAAGCCGCCCTACATCCTGTAGGGCGGCTTTTTTAGTTTGTAGTTATAACTAGTGTCTGCTTATAACTAGCACTGACTTATAAAGTGTCGGTGATTAGAACTGGTTCATCGTGTTCTTGCCGCCGCCTGCTTTAAGTGCGTTGTCACCAGAGAAGATTTCTTTGTGATCATCGCCAAGGTCAGAACCTGCCATTGCTTGGTGCTTAACACAAGAGATGCCTTCACGGATTTCTTTACGTTGTACGCCAGCTGCATAAGCAAGCATGCCTTCTTCACCGAAGTAACCTTTAGCCAGTTCGTGAACGCTAAGAGCAGTCGTGTGGTAGGTCGGTAGCGTGATTAAGTGATGGAATACACCCGCTTCACGTGACGCATCACGTTGGAAGTTCTTAGCGGCTACGTCAGCTGCTGCATCAAGCTCAGTACCATCGTAATCCGCACTCATCAAGTCATCTTTATTGTATGCAGAGATGTCTTTGCCCTCTGTTTCCCACTGAGCGATAATTTGCTTACGGAAGTTAAGCGTCCAGTTGAATGATGGGCTGTTGTTGTATACCAGCTTCGCTTTAGGCTGTTGCTCTTTGATACGATCTACCATTGATTTGATGTGGGCAACATCTGGTGTTGGTGTTTCAATCCAAAGTAGGTCAGCGCCATTTTCTAGAGCAGTGACACAGTCAAGAACAACGCGGTCGATGTTAGTATCTTCACGGAAGCTGTATAAGCCGTTCGGCATACGAACTGGACGTACTAGCTTACCATTATGCTTAAGTAGACTGTCGTTTTCGTTAGCGTCTTCAATGCTCACTTCTTCCATTTCTAGGAAGTCGATGTATTTAGAAGCAAGATCGCCTGGCTCATTTGATACTGGAATTTTTTGTGTTAGTGATGCGCCTTCAGAGTCAGTACGAGCGACGATAACGCCGTCTTCAACACCTAGCTCTAGGAATGCATAACGGATAGCGTTAATTTTCGCAATGTAGTCTTCATGCGGTACGGTTACTTTACCAGCCTGGTGACCACATTGCTTCGCATCAGATACTTGGTTTTCAACCTGAATGGCACAAGCACCAGCTTCAATCATTTGCTTAGTGAGTAGATACGTCGCTTCTTCGTTACCAAAACCTGCATCGATATCAGCAATGATTGGCACAACATGTGAATCAAAGTTTTCGATTTTCTCTAGGATGGCTGAAGTATCTTGACCCGCTTCTTCGGCAGCGTTTAGCTCGCGGAAGTAGTCGTTTAATACTTTAGCATCTGCTTGACGTAGGAACGTGTAGATTTCTTCGATTAGCTTAGGTACTGACGTTTTTTCGTGCATAGATTGGTCAGGTAATGGACCAAACTCAGAGCGTAGGGCTGCAACCATCCAACCTGATAGGTAGATATAAGTTTTAGAAGTCGTACCGAAATATTTTTTCTTAGCATACATTGTTTGTTGAGCAACAAAACCATGCCATGCACCTAAAGACTGGGTGTATTGAGATGTATCATTGTCATAGTCTTCCATGTCTTGACGCATGATTTTTGCAGTATACTTTGCGATATCTAAACCAGTTTTGAAGCGGTTTTGCGACATCATACGTGCTGCATCGGTTTCGCTGATATTCTGCCAGTTACCGTGTTTTTGTTTTAATTCACGTACTAAATCGATCGCTGATTTATATGCCGTTGACATCTATGTCTCCTTGGTGGGGTGTAAAAAACAAATTAAGTGCTTAAGTAATGACGATTGTGTGCTAATAAAAGCATACATTTAGACTTTATATCCATGCTGTCGATATCTTATAAGATGAAACATAATTACAAGCTATCCGCTAAAGCCTTATTTACCCTAACCAAACTTAGTCACTAATACAAGGGATTTACTCAACTTGCTAGTGAAAAAATAATGGGTAATATATGAACGATTGTCGGTCTGATTCATGTATTTCTAAGGTGCTTGTACTATTTGTTGGCTCTCAGTGTCATAATTGGTAGTAAGAGATGTTACAATAATAAGCGGTTTATAGGATAAAGCTAATCATTGTAAAATGATTAAAGTGGTATCTATAAACAATTAATTAATAAGATCATGCTACCGATGAAAGCCATCAACATACTATATAATTGTGTCCGTCAAATGAATATAGTCGATGTATATACTTAGGGTATATCGTTTGTGCTGCAAATCATCTATGAGACTCACTATAACTGGCTTACCAAGATTTATCTAATTTATGATACTTATCTTTGGTATTTTTATAAGTTATAATTCATATATAACAGTACCTTACATTGGCTATATTAAGTTATACTTAGTCAGTATGATATAAAAACAGATGGAAAATAGCGGAATTATGCTGTTTTAGGCTCTACATTGCCAAGACAGCACTAAAAATGCCAAGATTATAATGGCACTTATTCAAAGGCCAAGAGAACTCTATATGAATTTGCAGCGGGTAGATTTAAATTTATTGGTACACCTAGATGTGTTGCTACGAGAAAAAAACGTCACTCGTGCTGCCGAGCAGCTTGGCATTACCCAACCTGCGATGAGTAATATTTTGCGTCGTCTGCGTAAACTATTTAACGACCCATTATTGGTACGTTCTTCTGAAGGTATGACGCCGACTGAGCGTGCTTTAGAGTTGCAGCCTCGTATCCGTGAGATTCTTGCGGATTTGACACAAGTATTGGAGCCCCGTACGGAGTTTCGTCCTTATAGCACTTCTCGCGTCTTTCGGATTATGACATCAGATTATGCAGAAGCGACTTTGGTACCAAAGCTAGTTAAAGCACTGCGCTCAGAAGCTCCCAACGTTATCTTAGACTTCTTAACACCGTCAGACGTCTCTTATCGCGACATGGAGCAGGGGCGCGTTGACTTAGCGATTAACCGCTTTAATGAGATACCGCAAAGTTTCCATCAGGTGCTAGTATGGCGTGATACTTTTAGCTGTCTATTGTCATCAGACAGTCCTTATGCCAATCGTTTTAATCTAAAAAACTATCTCAAAGCGCAGCATGTTTGGGTCTCTAAAACAGGTATGGGCGTAGGCTTTGGTGTCAATCCAGAGAAGTCTGGCGGCTTAGGATCTATCGATCAAGCGCTGCAACGTTTAGGACAAAAACGTCAAATCAGCGTTTTTACGCGTCATTATCAAATGCCAGCTATGCTTGCAGCAAATAAAGATTTGATTGCTACATTGCCGACGCGCGTAGCAAAAATGCAGGCCAATAACGACAGTATTAAGATGGAAGAGCCACCGTTTTTTATTCCTGAATTTGAGTTAACCATGGCGTGGTCTCCGTTATTACAACACCATCCAGCGCATCGTTGGTTACGCCAACTTATTATGCATGTGGCCCGCCAAATCGTTGACGACGAAGAAAACCCACCACAAGAAATCCCTGTGATAAACCATTTGTTTTAAATCGCTTAGGGTTTGTTGATGTACATGAATCATTTATTGAACCAGCCGCAGGGCTGGTTTTTTTATTTGTCCAACTTTACCAAGCCACTGCCTTTACAAAACCACTTCGCTTATAAATAAAACGAGGCGCAAGGCGTAACTTCAGCGTAGTTAATAAGTCAGCCACACTTTTAACATCTTATGAACACTTCTTTATAACTTGTAAAACTACTGGCTGAGCATTTTGTTATGGTAACTGGACGTTAAGAATAATGACAAGCTAATTCAAACCAATAATATATTTCAATAAATAAGGATAATAACCATGGCAGATATTACTACTGTGAACCCAGCGACAGGCAAAAACATTAAAGATTATAACTATATGAGTGATGGTGATGTCACTAAAATTATTGATGCATCTCATCACGCATTTTCTAAATGGCGTCTAGTTAGTACTGAAGAACGTACAAAAGTTATCAGCTCTATCGGTGACACGCTGATGAAGTACAAAGATGAATTGGCTAAGTTGATGACTGAAGAGCGTGGCAAAACACTTGAGGCCAGTTTAGGCGAAGTTGATTTATGCAAAGCTATTTGTGATTTTACTGCCAGTGAAGGCGTTGCCGCACTTGCTGAAGATGAGCGCGATATTGAAGGTATCAAAAAAGGACTGGTAAGATATGATCCTATCGGTATTATCTATGGCATCCAGCCTTGGAATTTTCCAGCTTATCAAGTTTTCCGCTATACCATCGCCAATTTGATGGCAGGTAACAGTGTTTTACTGAAACATGCATCAAACGTCACAGGCTCAGGTCTATTGATTGAAAAGATTTTGCATGAATCTGATTTACCAAATGATCTGTTCCGCACGCTAGTTATCAACCATGATCAGTCTGAGCAAGTCATCGAAAATAATAAAGTACGTGGTGTGACCTTAACAGGTAGTGATGTAGCTGGTAGAGCCGTAGCGCAGCAAGCAGCTAAAGTACTTAAAAAGACGGTTATGGAATTGGGTTCTAACGATGCCTTTATTGTATTAGAAGATGCAGACTTAGAGTTGGCAGCGACTACTTGTGCACATGCTCGCTTATACAACAATGGTGAGACGTGTATTGCGGCCAAGCGCTTTGTGGTTGTAGACAGTGTTTATGATAAATTCCGTGACTTGATTATTGAGAAGTTTAAAGGCTACACGATTGGTGATCCAATGGATGAGTCTACTGACGTAGGTCCGATGTCGAGTAGCAAGCAACGTGATGAGCTGCATGAGCAGCTACAAGAAAGTGTGAGTAAAGGTGCAACGGTTACGCTGGGTGGTGAAGTGCCTGATATGCCAGGCTCTTTTTATCCGCCAACTATCTTGGAAAACATTAAGCCAGATCAGCCTGCGTATAAAGATGAGTTATTCGGTCCAGTAGCGTCTTTAATTCGTGCTAAAGATGAAGATGACGCATTCCGTATTGCTAATGACAGTCGTTATGGACTGGGTGGTGCCATATTCTCTAAAGATGAAGATAAGGCTATCAGTTTAGCTCAAGAGCATTTTGATACTGGTATGGTCTATATCAATGGATACGATTTGGTGAGCCCAGCATTGCCATTTGGTGGTGTTAAGGATTCAGGTTATGGCCGTGAGCATGGTGGTTTTGGTATTAAAGAATTTGTAAACATCAAAGCCATTCATGTTGTTGGTCAAGCACCTGCTTAACTTTCATGTTTTATTACAAGCCTTTTAAAATATCCTGCTATTAATTAAGTAGCAGGGTATTTTTTTTAAGCATAAATAGCTTAAAACAACCAACTTTTACGTTGAAAGTTGTCACATAAAAAAGCAGCACAAGAGTGTCTTGTGCTGCTTTTGTGTAAAATGGATAATTATAGCCTAAAAATTAGGCATCCAACCAAAGCTTTAAAGGTAAGGCAGGTAACACAGAGGTGTTATCATTGGCTTGATTATTCAAGTTGAGTACACCGCTTGCGATAAGTTTAATCGTCCAAGGCAGTAGCTTATGTTCAAGCTTTTGCACACGTGCCTGTAAACCATCTGCCGTATCTTTTTGATTAACCTGTAACAGTGCTTGAGTCAAGACGTCTCCTGCATCTAGCTCTGCTGTCACCACGTGAATACTACAGCCATGATGACGCTCACCTGCTTGTATAGCACGCTGATGAGTATCTAAGCCTTTATAAACAGGAAGTAGAGAAGGGTGAAGGTTAATCATCGGTGCTGGTGCATTGTCGATAAATGATGCACTCAATACACGCATAAAGCCTGCTAGTACTACCAAATCAGGCTGCCATGTCGCTAGTTGCTCACTAGCATGGCTTTCAAACGTTTTGATTCCCATGCGTTTGCCGCTAGCAACGTGAGATAGTACTGCCACTGGAATATCGGCATCTTTAGCACGTGTAATGGCATAAGCATCTTCACGGTTACTAATGACACCAACGATTTCAATCGGTAGCGCACCAGCTTGCATAGCCTCTATTAGGACTTGCAAGTTGCTACCACTACCTGATACCAAGATGGCAATACGCAGTGGTTTTTTGGCTTGGCTCATGGTACTGACGGATATTGTGGATGTTGACATTAACGGTACACCACGGCGTCCGCTTCACGTGTAACCATCTCACCTAATTGCCAAGCCGTTTCGCCTGCATCGTTTAAAGTGTTAATGGCGGCTTCTGCTTTGTCTTTTGGTACGACAATCACAAAACCCACACCGCAGTTAAAGGTGCGATACATCTCACTTTGCTCGATATTACCTTGGGTTTGCAACCAGGTGAATAACTCTGAGAACTGCCAGCTGTTGGTGTCGATGCTCGCTGCTAAACTTTCAGGCAATACGCGTGGTAAGTTATCGGTCAAACCGCCACCAGTAATGTGAGACATAGCATGAAGTGCTGAGCTGCCAAGTGTATCTTGTAAGGCTTTGATGGCTTTAACATAAATGCGAGTAGGTGCCATTAGGGCATCTTGGATAGGCTGGCCATCTAACTGTTCATCGCTCGTGGTGACATCGACATCGCTTACTTCAATGACTTTACGAACTAATGAATAGCCATTTGAATGTGCGCCACTTGATGCTAGTGCAATCAGTACATCGCCTTCAGCCACATTATCACCAGTGATGACTTCGGCTTCTTCAACCACGCCTACACAGAATCCTGCTAGATCGTAATCATCATCTTGGTACATGCCTGGCATTTCAGCAGTTTCACCGCCGATAAGTGAGCAGTTTGCTAACTTACAGCCGTCACCAATACCCGTTACAACAGTAGCAGCAACATCAACGTCTAGCTTGCCTGTGGCGTAATAATCTAAAAAGAATAATGGCTCTGCACCGCATACCAATAAATCATTAACACACATGGCGACCAAATCGATACCGATAGTGTCATGACGATTGAGTTGTAAAGCCAGCTTAAGTTTTGTGCCAACACCATCAGTACCAGATACCAATAATGGTGATGTGTAGCCAGTAGGAATGCGGCACAGTGCGCCAAAGCCACCCAAACCACCCACAACTTCGGGACGAGTAGTGGCTTTTGCCACTGATTTGATGCGCTGAACCAGTGCATCACCCGCGTCGATATCAACACCGGCATCTTTGTAGCTTAAAGAAGGCTTGTTACTCATGGTCATCTCACAAATTTTATAGGGAATGAAGGTTTGTCAGTAGAAAAGCGAGTTTGTCGTATTAATTTAATCGTATTAACTATAGATACAGTGGGCGCATTATACCCAAAAACAGCCCCTACTCGCAAAGCAACTTACGGATATTTGACTGATATTTAATGAAGAATGACATTAGGGTCTGTTTAACATCTAAATGTGCTACTGGCAGAGGCTGCTTTTTAGACAACACGTAGCGAATTTTTAACGCCCAGTAGCCCTAATATCGGAATATTCAATAGACCCTAATGGATAAATAAAAAATTAAGCAACAAAAAATGACTGATTTTTTCTGTACTTTGCGATAATTTAACACTAAATTTATTGTCAATAACTGTTTGCTGTTATGATGTTGTGGTTCGATAAGCCATATCGAAGATTCAAGCACATTACTATTCAAATCAGCTTAAGCGTAGGATTATCCGTCATGACGAACCAACCAATAGACTTATTTTTTCGGCGCTTATTTATAGTCACCACTTTGGTAATGGTGTTGGTTTTGTTGTATTTGATGATGCCCGTTATTATACCGTTTGTTTTTGCCTTCGTACTGGCTTATTTATTCAATCCACTGGTTAAGCGTTTGTCGAAATATATCAAACGTTGGATAGCCATTCTCATTGTTTATTCGACTATTACCTTAGGGATGGTACTGTTGCTATGGTGGTTGATTCCGACATTGTGGAATCAGTTGCAAGCGGCATGGGACTACTTACCCAAGGTTTTAAATTGGTATAACGAAGTGGTACGAGAGTGGTTCACTAACAACACTCGTATGCGTCTACCAGAGCTAGAATCTAAAGGTTTTTCTGAGACATTGGTAGATTATATGCAAACGAATTATAAGTTTGCAGATGCTAGCACCATGATGAGTCACATTATCTCATCAAGCATGAACTTTATTAACAATGCGGGTCTCATTGTATTAGTACCTATTTTGACCTTTTACTTTTTATTCAATTGGGATCAGCGCTTACATACGTGGAAGATGGCGATTCCAGCTGCTTATAGTAAAAAATTCGTTCAAATTGCTCAGGAGTGTGACCAAGCATTAATGGCTTTTATTAAAGGCCAGTTGTTGGTGATGGTTCTATTGGGTGTCATTTATGCTGTGCAGTTGCAGCTTATCGGGCTAGAGCTTGGACTGATCATCGGTATGGTGGCGGGTATCGCAAGTTTTGTGCCTTATTTAGGTTTTGGTATTGGCTTTATCGCTGCTATTATTGCTTGCCTATTCCAATTTGGATTAGATTGGACCTATTTATCGTTGATTACCGGTGCGTTTTTGATTGGACAAGCTGCAGAAGGTTATATCCTACAGCCTTTGTTATTAGGTGATAAGATTGGTCTATCGCCGTTATGGGTTATTTTTTCAGTATTGGCGGGGGCAAGTTTATTAGGTTTCGTTGGCATGCTGATTGCGTTGCCTGTCTCTGCTGTACTTAACGTATTGTTCCGTCATTTATTTGCTTATTATCGTTCGACAGATTTTTATAAAGGTCACAAGCAGTTAACCCTTTTTGAAAAGAAATAAATCATTTATCTTTAAAGTAATGTGGTTATCACAAATTGGCAGTAGAATTGTGAGAAGGATAAAAAAGGGTTAATCAGGCTTAATAGGTAAAAGACTTGTCAGTCATTTTGCAAATATGTTATATATAGGCGCAGTGTTGACAGTATCAGCAGTCAGTTGTACATAAGGTTTGTCTCAATAAAGCAATCTTGCGATATACTGATGCTATAAAAGACAACATGCTAATATTGTAAGTTAGTATGAAGCGGTATCAGTACTACTCTCATATAGTTAGTGATTAATAATTTTTATATTGCGTTACGCAAAACGAGTTGATGATTCATGGCAGAAGCACAGCTAAGTCTCAATCTGGACATTAAGCATGATGCAAGTCTAAGTGACTTTGCCGGTCCTGGTTGGATGTCGATTATTGATGCAGTGCGGCAGCTACATGTCGGCCTGATTGGTCAGCTGTATCTATTTGGTAGCCCTGCTACTGGTAAGTCTCATTTGCTATCTGCGATTTGTGAGTCGTTCATTGAGATGGATAAGTCAGCTATTTGCCTATCACTTAATGAGTTGATTCATGCTGATGTGCATGTGCTGTCCTCTTTGGAGAATTTTGATCTCATTGCTATCGATGATTTAGAAGTGCTTGAGCAGAGTAGTCAGTGGCAAGAAGCCTTGTTTCATCTGATTAATCGGAGCCGGGAAGGACAGCGTCAGTTATTGTTTGCCGCCAATAAGCCTGCAGGGGAGTTACCTTTTCAGCTGAGAGATTTATTGACCCGTTTAGCGCAGTCTCCTACGTTTAAAGTACCTAATGGGCATGATTTAGCAGATCGTCAGGCATTGTTGCAGTCTATTTTACGTCGACGCGGTTGGCAATTTGATGATCGCATACTCGACTATTTGCTCACAGAAGGACCACACCGTATTGGGGCAATGATGGACGTGCTTAATTACATTCAGCCAATGTTCTCTAATCTAGGGCGTAATAACATATCTAAAGCCGTCATCAGTGATGCGCTGCGTACTATCGATGAGCAAACGCTTGCAGCAGAGCTGGCTGATATTGCCCAAGAGACCCAAGTTGATAATGACGCGGCAGATCAGGACCAACATACGATGCCATTTGATTTTTAGTATTGAGAGTCCGATGGTTTTATCTACAATACATTTACTATGTCCAAAACGTTTTTACTATTAATGGAACCTGTTATGAAACTGAATAATGCTTTGCTAAAAAAACTGGCTATCAGCACGCTGCTTATTGGGGCAAGCTCTATCCCTATGCTGTCACAGGCAGACGTCACTTTATTGGTGGACGATCATATTAAAGTCACTGCAATTAATGGACAAGAAGTCAAACAGAGTGCCTTTCAGCCACTAACAAAACAATTTACACTGGCACCAGGACAACATGCGATTACTGCTAAATATGATCGTTTGTATGACTTACGCCGTGATGAGCATGACTATCTACGTTCAGGTAATGTCAGTGTGACGGCACAGTTGGCTGACAATCAAACCTATCGTTTAACCATGCCAAATCAGCCAGAAGATTATACTGCGGCTAAAGAATATGCCAAAAGTCCAACATTGGCTGTGCAGCAAGATGATGTCGTGATCGCTAGTCAGCAAAGTATGAGTAATAATCAAGGTGGGTTGTTTTCAGGTTTAGGTAAAGCCATTGGTGGTGTGTTCAGCGGTAGCGGTGATGCTGAGTTGCAGAACCAACAGACTATTGCAGCATTGAATCAACCGTCTGTATCAACTCAAAGTACGGTACAGCAAGGTACTAGTGTAGATAATTCTCGCAGTACTTTAGACCAGTTTATGCAAATATGGTTGCAAGCTACGCCTGCGGAACGTGAAAAAATGAGCCAGTGGATTCAACAATAGATCGTTATTTTTATAAAGCATTAATTGTTTTTATAAAGCATTAATAGTAAAAAAGCACCTACTTGTTAGTAGGTGCTTTTTTATATATCAATGATATTTGAGCTTGTGGTTATTAACCCAAAAATGCGTTGTACATCCATATTAGCTTTTCTTGCTCTTGTACATAGGCATCTACAAGATCAGCTGATCCTTGGTCATCGCTTTCAGCAGCCAGTGCTGATACTTGACGCTGCTCTTGAATAAGCTCTTGTAAGCCTGTTACCACGCCTTTCACACAAGTGGTACCATCGCTGACATTTTTGTCTTCGCTAATACCTGTAAGCTTAGCAAACTCACTATAAGCATGTAGTGGTGTACCACCTAATGTTAAGATGCGTTCAGCAATTTCGTCAATTTGTAGTTGTAGCGCTGTATATAGCTCTTCAAATTGAGGGTGTAGGGTGAAGAAGTGCTCACCTTTCACATTCCAGTGATAGCCACGGACGTTGATATAAAACATGTGGTAGCTTGACAATAGACCGTTTAGTTTAGCAATGATTTCGCTCATGTCTGCTTGTTCTAGGCCGATTTGGTTAGTTGCATTGTTACTCATAATATTATCCTTGTAGTGTGAGTGTTGATGTAAAAAATGGATGAATCAATTTACGTTGTAATTAAAAAATACTTATATAAATTATAGACTCTACAACCTCTTTTTCTGTCTATTATAATAACAAAGCATTGTCGACAAGTTAAGTTGAATAAATGCAATAATACTATTGGTTTTATAAAAAGAGAAAGCCTTATTACCGCTTAGTTTATCGTGAGAATAAGGCTTGTGGCTTATTATGCTGGCGGCTGCAGGTTTTCAGGGTTTAAGCCTTTAACAGCAATAACTTCTTGCAAATGTTGGCGAACTGTATCAATTGGAAACTTCTGTGCTTGCAGACGTTTAGGTACGATTTGGCTGCCTTGTTGACCTTTCATTTCAAACATCATAAAGATATAGTCATCAGTTTCGTCCCAACTTTTAACAGCAGTCCATGGAATCACGGCTTGTTGGGTAGTGCCAGGTCGCATCTGCATACCGCGCATTTGGTTAGAGTTAAACATGTCAGGCTGATTGACTGGCATGGCCATGACCAAGCCATGTTTTTGTACACCTAATTTCATCTGGCGCATCTCATCTGGCATTTCTTGATCAGCCACTTGTTTTTCAAACTCTCTTTTTACGTACCATTGAAAACCAAGCGTACGAGCCAGTAGGTAAATTACGACTGACACCAACATCAGCCAAAAAATAATGGTTGAATAACCTGTCACAAAGACTAACCCTACGATCGCTAATATCACGACTATTGCCATGATAATCCATTCTTTCATTTTGATGCTTTTTAGACCAAAAGAGGGGCTGGCACTGGCAAATAGTTCGTACTGTGCTTGGTGGAATTCCGCCTCGGTTAAGTTTAAGGCGACAGGTTGCAGCGTGTAGGGGTACAGGGCCATAGAGGTTTCTCAAATACTTGTATTAAAAGTGTTAGGTTTAAATCACCAAAGTGCAGCGGTGATGCCGCACTTGGCTGAAAGTGGAAAAAGATATGTACTTATCTTACCGAAAAGCGCTCTTAAATGAAACATATAAGCAAGCTGTTTACAGATAGTTGCTATATTATTGCGATTCAGCCGTATTATGATGGTTTGTTGAATGTCAGAGCTGGTAATCAAGTTAAAATAGTGTGTGATAAATCCTAGTGGCAATGGCTGAAAGTATCGTCAAGACATGGTCAAATGTGATGGGTCTTGGTATTATAGCGACTATAAATTATTTTGATAAAAACAGTATTGTTAAAAATAACATTTTTAAACCTCTTATTCACTTTTAGCGTTACAGGCAACTACTATGATTGATCCGAAACTCTTACGCGGCGATTTAAGCGATTTACAACAACAACTAGCCACACGTGGCTATGAGCTTGATATGGATTTTTGGCAAGCAATTGAGTCTGAACGTAAGTCACTACAGGTGAAAACTGAAGAGCTGCAATCACGTCGTAATGCTGGTGCTAAGCAGGTGGGTGCGCTAAAAAAATCAGGCGAAGATGCCAGCGAGCTATTGGCTGAAATGCAGAGTGTTAGCGGTGAGATTAAAGCCGCTGAAGACGAACTACGTACTTTACAGGAACGTATCACCCAAGCTGCTTTACAGATTCCAAATATTCCGGCAGCGGGTGTGCCCGTCGGTACGTCAGAGGACGATAACGTAGAAGTCCGTAAATGGGGTACGCCGCGCGCGTTTGATTTTGATATTCAAGATCATACTTATATCGGTGAGACGCTTGGTATGCTTGACTTTGAGGCGGCAACAAAACTGACTGGTAGCCGTTTTAATGTGTTAAAAGGGCAGCTTGCACAAATGCACCGTGCTTTGATTCAGTTCATGCTGAATACTCATACTATTAAGTATGGCTATACTGAGACGTATGTACCTTATATTGTCAATTCTGACAGCCTAAAGGGTACGGGTCAGCTGCCGAAGTTTGAAGACGATTTGTTTAAATTGACCAATCATACTAATAATGACGAGATGGATTTTTATTTGATTCCAACCGCTGAAGTGCCTATGACCAACTTGGTACGTGGTGAGCGTTTGGACATCAGTGAATTGCCGCTTAAGTTTACCGCGCACACGCCATGTTTCCGTAGTGAAGCTGGCTCTCATGGTCGTGATACCCGTGGCTTGATTCGTCAGCATCAGTTTGAAAAAGTTGAGATGGTCAATATTGCTACCGCTGAGCAGTCTGATGAGTTGCTAGAGGCCATGACTGGACAAGCTGAATATGTCTTGCAGCAGCTTAATCTGCCATATCGTACGGTTAAGTTATGTACCGGTGATATGGGCTTTGCAGCGCAAAAGACTTATGACATCGAAGTATGGTTACCGAGCCAAGACACCTATCGTGAAATCTCTAGCTGTTCTAACTGCGGTGACTTCCAAGCGCGCCGTATGGGTACGCGTGTCAAAGACGGTAAAAAAACCACACTGGCACACACGCTAAATGGCTCAGGTTTGGCAGTTGGTCGTACGCTACTAGCCGTCATGGAAAATCACCAAAACGCTGACGGTAGTATCACTATTCCAGAAGTATTGCGTCCGTTTATGGGCGGTGCTGAGACTATTTCGGTTTAATATATGATTCACCATATAGCTCAATAAGGATAGATAGTGGCATTGTACGCAGATGGTTTGGGTCAATATCAGAATGAGTACGATGCCCTGTGGCAAAGCATTGTGCCTAAGAGCGGTCAAGCTGATACGCTTCAAGGTGAACTCGTTCGTTTGATCGGTCGGTTGGCTAGCGAGTATTATCGAAATGGCAATATGAATTGGAGTGATGACTTTAGCAACATGGCTAAGTGCCTTGAGACTGAATTAGGCCAACACTTTAAGCACTTGTCAGACCAACAAGCCATTCAGGTATATCTGTATCAGATCGTTAAAAATGGCGAGACAGGCATCTGCTATTACCTAGATGGTGAAGATATATACGATAAAATAACGGATTATGTCGTGGCGTTCTGCCAACAAAACGAGGTGGCTGTGCTTAATCACTGCCCAGCGGCTTATCATTATTCCTACTAATTTAGGCAACTCTTCTATTAGGTGATGCTTCTATGACACAGTTTTATTTAAGAACTGCAAATGATGAGCTAGCAACATTCGATTGGGATTCTATAAAACGTTATATTATGGATTTGCCTTATTCAGATGAAGAGCATATCGTCTTAGGCAGCTTGCTTGAGGATAATAGTTATATCCAGACTCGTGTT
Organism: Psychrobacter sp. AOP5-GZ1-6; assembly: GCF_052376345.1. Taxonomy (NCBI): domain Bacteria; kingdom Pseudomonadati; phylum Pseudomonadota; class Gammaproteobacteria; order Moraxellales; family Moraxellaceae; genus Psychrobacter; species Psychrobacter sp. AOP5-GZ1-6. The sequence continues at coordinate 38,132 of NZ_JBQSVP010000010.1, forward strand.
AATGTAGAAACTTATCGCACAGATGGGCTCTATGATTTAGAAGTGCGACTTCCTGTTGAAAGTGGGTTTCAGCATTATCAGTGCTGCACCAACGATACGTGCCAAGTCATCAATGACTTTTATTTGTTTTATACCAACCAGTTGGTAGATGTCAGCCTATATCAAGATATAACCGCTGAATTTGATGGATATTGACTTGAATATACATATCACGATTACTATATAACATTACCAATGCTCTTCATGATATGCATGAAAAGTGACTGGTAATGCACTTAATTGTCATAGCATTTCTTAGCTAGCCTTATAGCAAATATGTTAATATTACACTTTAATTTTATAGTCTATAACTTAGGGGCGCATTTGGCGTCCTTATGCTTATACTCCTTTGAGTAAACTCTCCTCTTAGCCCAATACTAGGACACTCTATGCCAGCTCCAATTAGCGAACGTAAATTAGCCAATGCCATCCGTGTACTGTCGTTTGATGCGGTTCAAAAAGCCAACTCTGGACATCCAGGCGCGCCAATGGGTATGGCTGATATTGCCGAAGTTTTGTGGCGCAAATTTTTGAAGCACAACCCAACCGATCCACAGTGGCACAACCGCGACCGTTTTGTATTATCGAATGGTCACGGCTCAATGCTTATTTATTCATTACTACATTTATCAGGTTATGATGTCAGCGTTGATGATCTAAAAGGCTTCCGCCAGTTGCATTCAAAAACCCCAGGTCACCCTGAGCTTGGCTATACACCAGGTGTGGAGACGACGACTGGTCCACTAGGTCAAGGTATTGCCAATGCCGTTGGTTTTGCTATCGCTGAAAAAACCTTAGCCGCGCAGTTCAATCGTGACGGTCACAATATCGTTGACCATAACACTTATGCATTCTTAGGTGATGGTTGCTTGATGGAAGGTATCAGTCATGAAGTGTGCTCACTGGCTGGCACGTTAGGTCTTGGCAAGCTAGTCTTCTTTTATGATGACAATGGTATCTCAATCGATGGTAACGTAGAAGGCTGGTTTACAGATGATACGCAAGCTCGTTTTGAGTCGTACGGCTGGCAAGTTATCAAGGTCGACGGTCATGATGCTGATGCGATTACGCAAGCAACTGAACAAGCGCTTGCAGAGACTGCTAAGCCAAGTCTCATCATTTGTAAAACAACTATCGGTGCTGGTAGCCCGAATAAGCAAGGCCTAGCAGCCAGTCATGGTGCACCACTTGGTGACGACGAAATCGCCTTGACTCGTGATGCATTGTCTTGGAAGCATGCTCCGTTTGAATTAGATGATGAAATCTATGAAGCGTGGGATGCCAAAGCCAAAGGCGACGTACAGCAAAAGAACTGGGACGCTGACTTTGAAGCGTATAAAAAAGCCTATCCAGAACTAGCAGCAGAATTGTTACGCCGTTTAAATGGCGACTTACCAGCTGACTTTGCTAGTCAAGCACAAGCCTACATCCAACAAACGCAAGAAGCGGGCGCTGATGTTGCTAGTCGTAAAGCTAGCCAAAACGCCATTAATAGCTTGCAGCCATTATTACCAGAATTGCTAGGCGGCTCAGCGGATCTAGCAGGCTCAAACCTCACGCTGTTTAAAGGTGCTAAAGGCATCGAAAAAGACGCTGACGGAAACTATATCTATTACGGCGTACGTGAGTTCGGTATGACCGCAATTGCCAATGGTATCGCACTACATGGCGGATTTATCCCTTACGTAGCCACGTTCCTAATGTTTATGGAATACGCACGTAACGCGGTACGCATGGGCGCACTCATGAAGCAGCGCGTCATCCATGTCTATACCCATGACTCTATCGGTCTGGGTGAAGATGGCCCAACGCATCAGCCAGTTGAGCAATTGACTAGCCTACGTACCACGCCAAACCTACGCACTTGGCGTCCGTGTGATGCGACTGAATCGGCTAGCGCTTGGGTAGAAGCAATCAAATCTGAAAACAACCCATCAGCATTGATCTTTAGCCGTCAAAGCTTGCCACATCAAGCGCGCGATAGTGAGCAAGTAGCCAACATCACCAAAGGCGGTTATGTACTTGCGAAAGAGCAAGGCGAGCTACAAGCCATCATCATCGCGACTGGTTCAGAAGTTAGCCTTGCGATGGAAGCGTATGAAACGTTGAGCGCAAATGGTGTTGGCGTCCGTGTGGTGTCTATGCCATGTGCAGAAATCTTTGTAGAGCAAGATGCTAACTATCGCGAAGCGGTATTGCCTGCCAATATCCGTGCTCGCGTCGCAGTGGAAGCCGCTCATGTAGATTACTGGTATAAGTTCGTTGGTCTAGATGGCAAAGTCATCGGTATGACCACTTATGGTGAATCTGCACCTGCCAGTGATTTGTATAAAGAGTTTGGTATTACGACTGACGCGGTAGTAGAAGCAGTAAACAGTTTGGTGTAATTTTTTACTAAGAGCAGTTCCTTAAGACAGCACATATAAGATAGACTGAATGCGTTCGGTCTATCTTTTTTTTGGATAAAATTATGAGTGTGGCTTTATATCTCGACTTAGCAAATTATGAAGGGAAAGATGTTTATCAAGAGTTACTCATTGGCTATATTGAGGATATTAGGCGCATACTAAAAGACTGCGAGGCTTTAAAAAAGTATGATGCTAATTTAACTAAAGCAATATCTACAGATATGGAAGAGCCTATAAAGAATACAGAAGATGGTCTACTTAAATCAGTATTTACTAAATTGAGTATTAAAAATAATAAGCTAAACCTTGCTTCCGTAAAACAGTGCATAGAAGAATGTAATGGGTTTAGCACTCATGAGGTGCTATCTTCAAACCGGTTTGAAGAACTAAATTTTAAACTATGGGATTTGTTTGCTCTCAGCGTCTGTAATGATCATCTATTATGTTTATTGAATCGAGGCGAATTGACAGTAGCTGAATATAGTTCTTTTTTTACAAATATAGGGATGCAAGTTTCATCTGTAGCCCAACCTTACTATCATCCCTTTTACCATGAAATATATTATGTTGATGATGTAGTAACAGTAGGTGAGCATGAGCAAATAGTTATCAAAGACCAGTTGTATCCGACTATTATGTTTGGTGAATTACAGTTTTCGAGGGGTGGAGTAAGTGTCTATAGCCATCCATGTGTAGATAAATCCTTGGCTGAAAAAAGCGATATGTATTTCACCAACCATAGAGATAACCGATTATGTCATGACTTATCTCATGGTTGGGGACATAATTCGCGCTGGCGAACAGACTTTGTCAGAAATTACGAGACAGAAAAAGAATGGAAATTCAACGTAGATGGAGAAGTAGATCTTTCAAGTACTGAAAGCTACAAACAACATTATCAGCAGTATAATGATGAGATACCAGTATCGGTATCAGCTGCGAAAGAGTTATTAGTTAATCGATGTTTTATACATAAAAATAGTATTCCACAAGAAATACAATCAGACTTATTCCCTTATGATTGGCATATAGACATTGCTAAAGATAATTTTAATTATGTGCAATGGAAGAAAAGAGATTTAGTAGACAGGTAGTCATCGGTAGCTAACTATTAAACGACATAAACTAAAATTCAATATTTTCTAAGACGATAAAATCATGACAAGTTGCACGACTTCTATTAACTCGCAAAAGCCATTCCTTACGTCTAATCAACCGACTGTTGAAACAGTAAACGTGCTCTTAACGTTAGATGATTTCTTTTCTGACATGTCAAAAAAGTTGAGTTCTAATGAGTTAGATGATTTGACCAAGCGTCATGACTTTATATATGAAAAAGAGCTTCGTGACTGTAATCTTGATTATTCACTAAATAGTCTCAAGCGAATTGATGAGTGGTTGCTAACGGTTAAAACAAGACTACCTGACTTTACAGAGTATCGAATTTTTTCTTCAGAATACCCGCTGCACAATAGCTCGACTATTGAGATATTGAGCTACTATTTAGGTGAAATCATTGGACGAGCTCGTAGAGAAGCCCCAGTTTGGTACCCTGATGCAAGCGATCATTGTATAGGGGATCAGACCGCACTGACTGAAAACATGTTTGTCGAGTTTGATAGTGATATCCAAGATTTATGTGATTTTTTCGTTCCTAAGCAAGTGATTTACCAAGCATTGATAATAGCTAGTGATGATGGGGTATTACAAGACCAAACAATTTGGCAAAGTGTGTTGGAGCTAGTTCCATCTACTATATTAAGAAATACTGATTTCAACCAGCCTTTGCCACCCGTACCCACTATGGAGTTGAAGTTTGATAGGGAGATTGAATTTGCTAATTTAGATCGAGCGGATTTAGCTTACTTACAAATGATGCCTCCAAAATGGATGAAAGACGACGTCTTGTATGAACAAATGAACCAATTGTCTAAGCTATATAAAACAGGCAAAGTAGTATGGGCTCATGTCGTCCAAGCAAATAAAATGCTATGGTCTTTTGATCAGACATACTCTTGTCCTGCTGAAGTATTATACGATCCAACAGGGCGAACACCAGTTTCTTATCTAGCAGAAATTGCACATGAACTTTATACTTTTAAAAATAACATTCCTGATACGGATGATATAGAAATATTAAAGTATGCCGAGCACATAACTGACGAACATACTAGAATGCTTGGTTTTGACATCCCTAATAGCATTACGCCTTTACCACTAAAGTCTACCAGTATGTTCGTTTGGCGATTACATTTACCCAATGGTATTTTGCAAAGCTCATTTCCTATTTTAATCAGTGATGAAACAGCTGAGGTTACTGTACTTCCCGCCAAGTTTTGGGACCCAGCTTATTATGATGAATGGATTCAAGACAGTTATTTTGAAGAAGATATGTATTACGGCGTACGAAAACTTTATGAGAGTGATAATCCTTGGAAAGGGTATGAGAAGCACCTTCGGCCACAAGTGACTGAGCTTATTGATGATATTCCAAGCTTAGCTAATAAAGCATCTTTTAACAGTTATAAGCCTACTTCAACCGATATGGACTTCGTTACAGAATCGATTCAACAGAATTTTGCAGAAGCAAAACAAGAAAGTACAAGCTTCATAAAAATTGTCATTGGCGTAATCATATTTATAAATATTTTATATGTGCTCAAATCTTTTGTTTAGTAGATGTCAGCCTATTGGGCTATTCTTTGAGAAATTCATTATGTCCCTAAAATCTTCCTTCAAAGGCTTCTTAGGCGAGACCGTTATCAACGTCGCCATGTGGCTTAAGCTTGAAAAAGATGTCTACCACCGATTAAACGGTATTACTTTGCCAAGAGCCAATGGTGGCAGTACCCAAATCGACCATATCATTGTCTCCGTATACGGCATCTTTGTCATCGAAACCAAAAACTATAAAGGCTGGATATATGGTAGCGAGAAGCAAAGACAGTGGACGCAATCATTCCCAAATGGCAGTAAATTCAAATTCCAAAACCCATTGCGCCAAAATTATCTACATATTAAAACGCTTGCAGATTTATTAAGTTTAGAGCTGAGCTACTTTCATTCGATGATTGCCTTCATCGGTGAGTGTGAACTAAAAACCCGCGATGAGTTGCCCGAACATGTATTGACGAGTGGTATGGCGTCTTATGTGAAGAAAAAGCAAGATAAGCTACTGACTGAAGATGAGGTTACATCCATCGTTGAGCAGATTAATAGCAACAGGTTTAGCAAATCTTGGCGCACTAACCGGAAGCATAAAGCCTATCTAAAAGACAAGCATAGCCCATCAAACAAAAAGCCTAGTGGTAACGCTACTGATAAATCAGTGGCTCAACCTACCAATAAGCCCACACCAGAGCTGATCGTAAGAGAAACCGCTAAACGAGCCACGCTACAAAGTAAAGAAGTGCTGCAATGGTCTGGTCAGACTGAAGTTGTATCTAACGAGTTACCGATTGATAGTTTGAATACTCAGCAGGCGAGTGCGACACATGTCAGTATATCGCATAATATGGCTGATAAAGTGTTTCTCACACCGTTTGAGGTTGTAGATTCTGAGTTATCGGGCAATGATTTTAAAATAGCTGAATGTGAGGTTATCAAGTCTAATATTACTAATCTCAAAACAACGGAAAAAACCCTTGGTACGGTTGTTACCGAGCAAATACCTACCTGTCCAAAATGCCAGGGAGAAATGGTCAAACGTGTTGTCAAAAAGGGCGCACGGCTTGGTCAGACATTTTATGGTTGTAGTCAATTTCCCAAATGCCGCGGTGTGGTGAATATTGATTAACGCTGCTTCATATAATCCATACCCTAATAGCTGCTTGAGCTAAGCAAAATACTCTAATAGCTAGCACAACTAGCAACTAGCCAATCAGCAACTGCTCTTACTCGTGCAGAGCGTCTGACATCAGGATGCATCACAAGATAGAGAGGGTAGTCTTGAGTCAGCGGAATATTGGTATTTGAAATTGAATCCTGATTGTCTGAAACAAGTGTTGAAGAGTGAATATTCTCCAATATTGATGGTGTTCGAGCTGTTAGTGATACTCGATTAATTGGGTCAACTGCCGTTAGCTCTGGGTATTGATGGGCTAAAAACTCTGGTAGTAACGCGATACCTATTTTTTTACGAGCAGCGTGACAAGCCATATATAGATCATTAGTGTTAAATGCACTCGTATAGGCATACTGTTTCATTAACGCCTGTGACCAAGCCAGCACTCGAGCGTTGGCTTGGAACTCTATTAATTGCCATTGGTCAGAGCGAGTGTGTTTGAGGTATTCATCATTAGCAAAGAAGCCATATCTTGTGGACCCAATAATACGAGCAACCAGATCCTTTTGTGTAGGACAACGTGTTCTAATGGCGATGTCTGCTTCTCTGTGATGTAAATTGCTCAAGCCAACTTCACCGCTCAATTCGATTAATATATTTGGGAGTTGCTGGCGAAAATCAGCCAGAGCAGGCATTAACACTTCATTCGCCCAGACAGGTGGTGCCGATATAACCACTTTGCCCTGCATGGCGTTTTGATCAATCGCCATTCTCTCGAATATAGCGATTTCTTTTTTCACTTCAGTGGCTTGATTGTAGAGCATCGAACCTTCTGGCGTCAGTGCATAGCGTTTACCTAATCGATCAAACAGGTTTACCACTAATGTCTGCTCAAGATGATCTATGCGCCTCGCAACCGTACTGTGTTGCACGCCCATCTCTTCAGCGCAGGCAGTCAGTGTCTGTTTTTCTACCAAGCAAACAAAGTAAGCCAAATCATCCCACTGCATGTCACCATCACCTTTCAGCATGAGTACTGATCTTAGTCTAAATAATCAGTTTAGCAAATTTCACCGTGCATTTTTGCACAGTGATTGCTGATCTGTCCTCTGTTTATCTGTGTTGCACTACATTAGAATTATTATCTACTTTAAAAATATTGAGATACTAATGCCATCACAATCAAATGCCCAAACACTCGATCAATTCGTCACTCATATATTTGCGGGCGAATATGAGCAGGCCATGCAGCAATGTGACGAAAACGTTAAGTTCGTGGTGTTCCGAGAACATCCAGACAGTCAGGTGCCTATTTATGGTACTCACAGTGGTAAAAATGCAGGCATTGAGTTTTTTAAAAATCTTGCAAAAATGTTTGAGTTTGGCGAGTTTGTCATGGAGGAGTCCATCGTCGCTGATGATTACGTGATCAGATTTGGCAAGCTTGCTCACACTGTCAGAGACACAGGGAAAGTATTTAATAGCCTTTGGTCAATGATTGTCCGTTTTAATGATGCTGGCGAGATTTGCCTGTACCGCATGCACGAGGACACGGCGGCTTTGGAGAAAGCGATGCAGTAATACATATATAAGGTATGTTGAATACTCGGCCATATATTGACAGTGCTGATTTGTGCAAGCTCAACATACATTACTGTTTTTATAAAAAACTTATCAAAAAATATTTGTCAAAAACTCATCTATTAAAAATCATAATGAATCGAGCAACTATGAATAAAGTCGCTATAAGTTGGAAATTTCGCCTCATTAACACGGCTATCATGGCGATGCTATTGTCAGGGTTGATGACTCTCTATATCACTTTTGTCAATCTTGGTTCGATAGAGGGCTTTGTGTATTATTGGCTCAAGGCTTGGATGCTAGCAGCGCCTGTAGCCTTTGTTTGTGTCATGATAATAGCCAGTCCAGTACAAAAGCTAACCAAGCGAATTTTAGAGCCAAAACAAAAATAGGATCTAAAACATTAGGGCGTGTTGAACATTCAAATATTAGGGCTGCTGATCGCTAAAATTGCACCAAACTAGGCGCCAGCCGACGATAAGGTCGAGACCTTAACTAGGCTTGTAACGACGTTTGGGGTGATTTTAGCATCAGCCTTTCAGGGCAGTACTCTTTTTTGCCAATACATAGCGAAATTGTTTAACCTAGAATGACTAGGCATCAAAAATTTCACTGCATATTGTCTAAAAAATAGTCACTGCCAGCACCACATTTGAATGTTCAACACGCCCTATAACAAAGAGTATTAGGACGCTTCTTCAATTCAATCGCTAGTCATCTAAATAGGTTAAAAGCGACTTACCTTGCCAAACGGAGTCAATTTATCTCGTTTTTATCTCCATTTTTAAAATGAGGACACGCTCTAGTCTAAATGCTGTTTAGCTTTAATCATATCAGCTGCTTTTTCGGCGATCATGATTGTTGGTGCATTGGTATTGGCGCTAACCAGTGTTGGCATGATTGACGCATCGATGACGCGCAGTCCGCTTACGCCGAATACCTTTAACTCTAAATCCACTACTGAGCAATCGTTTGAGCCCATTCGGCAAGTGCCTACAGGGTGATAGATGGTGTCTGATTTATTGCGGATATAGCCGAGCATGCCATCCTTTTCGTAAATTACGCCAGTTGCTCGTTTGTCTTCAATGATGACACGGTTGGCTTGCGCGTGGGTAATAACGGTTCGGTTCGGACGGCTTTGCACTGGGTGGTAGGTAAGCGGCTGCGGCAGAGCAGCGTTGACCTTGTTTATCTCCATGAAAATGAGTGACCTAATATAACCCAGCGCCCTCTTGCTTGTAGCCAATTTCCCAAATGTCGCGGTGTGGTGAATATTGATTAACAAATAGATTTAGAAAAGCATAGTCCTGAGTAATCAATCATTACATTCAGTTTTTCTAAATTCATATACAATATATTTTTATATATAATATAATTATATAGGTTAATTGGTGATAAGAACCTATTTCATAGAATATTACATTGAATTTATAGGAATATTATGAACTTCAAATTTAGAGTGGTTAACACAGCAATAATGTCTGTATTGCTCTCATTTATGATGACCATGTTTATTACATT
>NZ_JBQSVP010000011.1:0-47123 GCF_052376345.1 Psychrobacter sp. AOP5-GZ1-6
CAAATTTGAATGTTCAGCAGACCTTAATCTTACCATTAGTCATTTTTTTGTGGATGATTGGCATTCATTTTAGCCAATCTGGTTTCTACACTACTCAAATACTCTTAATTGAACATAGTTAATCGAACATAATTAACTAAAAATAATTTACTCCACATACCCCATAACGCTTTCGACTAACAATCGATCAAATCGACTAAAATATGATTTATGTCTACTATGCTTAATAAAAATGAGTCTAAAATCACCCTGACTCCAATGCAAGAAAAGTACCTACCCTATGTGCTAGCGGTCGCACTATTCATGCAAATTTTGGACGCCACTATTTTAAATACGTCATTACCGCAAATGGCGCAGGCGTTAGGTGAATCGCCATTAAAGATGCAATGGGCGGTCATCAGTTATGCGCTCACTTTAGCAATATTTATTCCTATCAGTGGTTTTCTAGCCGATAAATATGGTACTCGCCGCGTATTTTTATATGCAATTATTCTGTTCTGTATTGGCTCGTTACTATGTGCTGCATCGTCGACGTTAGATTTTTTGATTGGCTCGCGCATTGTACAAGGTATTGGCGGTGCGATGATGACTCCCGTTGCTCGGTTGATATTGGTTAAGTCCTATCCACGCAATAAGCTCTTAACAGTCATGAACTTTGCGGTGATACCAGCATTGGTTGCCCCGTTAGTAGGGCCAGTATTGGGTGGTTATATCGTACAATATACCAGTTGGCACTGGATATTTTTAATCAACATCCCGATGGGTATTGCCGGTCTTATCATGGGTAAAAAACTCGTGCCGGCATTATTTGAGGATACTAAACGACTGGATTGGGCGGGGTTTGCATTATTCGCAGCGGCGGCTTGTGGATTTACGCTTGCAGTAGAGTTTGGTTCGCAAACAGGCCGAGGTATCTATGGGTTATTACTTGCTTTGGGAGCGAGTATGCTGATAGCTGCTTATGTATGGCACGCCAAACGAAGATCTGCACCACTATTTCCATTGACTCTGTTTGATATTCGCACTTTCCGAATTGGTATTACAGGTAATTTATTCACACGCCTCGGTATCAGTTCTGTTCCCTTTTTACTGCCGTTACTATTACAAGTGGTATTTGAATACTCACCTTCACGGGCAGGCTGGTTGCTTGCTCCAATTGCAGTTGGTGCTATGGGTATCAAACCTTGGGTTAGTAAAATTATTCAACGTTATAGCTATCGCACTGTTTTGGTTTATAACACGTTTTTTATGGGCACGCTTATCATTGTGTTGGCGCAGTTTGATGACCCTTCACAGTGGCTTTGGTTTATACCTATATTGACAATTATGGGTGCTTGTAACTCCATGCAGTTCAGCGCGATGAATACCATTACTATTGGCGATCTTCATGGTACACAGACCAGCAGTGGTAACAGTTTAATGGCTGTTAATCAACAGCTAGCGATCAGTTTCGGTATTGCTTTCGGCGCAGCCGTACTTAATTTATTGCGTGATCGATTTTCGCTAGATACATTGGTTGCTTTTCAAGCCACCTACTGGATACTTGGTGTCTTAACCATTCTTTCAGGATTGTATTTTTTACGGCTAAAACCTGAAGATGGTCGTGGTCTATATTAAGTATGATTTGGTCAAGTAGAGCCTCTCAAATGTTAGGTACAAAACATTGGGCATAAAAATGCCAGCTTATGTTTTGGTATATAACCAATCACAAGCTGGCAAGTTTAGAGAATATGTTCTGTTTATTAATCACATCAACTTAAGGCGCGTCATCATCATTCATTTGTGATTGGATGTATCGTTCTATCCCAACGCTTTCAATCAAATCCTCTTGTGTATCTAACCAGTCTTCATACTCTTCATTACCATCTTTTAAGGTAACCAATAGCTGGCGAGAAACATAGTCAGACTCTGTCTCACATAACGTGATAGCATCAGTAAGGATAGCAAACTTCTGTTTTTCTAAACGTAAGTTGCAGTCAATCGTTTCAGCCACATCTTCACCGATAAATATTTTGCCATAATCTTGCAAATTCGGTAAACCGCCTAGCAATAAAATCCGTGCAATCAAATCATCAGACCATTTCATCTCAGCAATAGATTGTTTGTAAAAACTTTCATTGAGGGCTTCTAATCCCCAATGACGTGCGATACGAGCATGTAAAAAATACTGGTTGATAGCGATCAACGACTGTCCAAGCACTTTATTTAAAGCACGAATAACCTCTTTATTACTTTTCATTATCTTTCTCCATATGTGTTGTTTGAGCTTATTCTTATTTATATACGCATCTAGCGTAGTGTTAAATAAGATTAGGAGTCACTTCAGCCATTTGGCTTTGTAGATAATTAGGTAGACTAATCATGTTAATAAGGCGCAATTGCTGTTCGAGCCAATGAGCGTGATCTTCTTCAGTGTCTTTTAACTGCTCAACCAACATTTCACGTGTCACATAGTCATGCTCTGCTTCGCAGATAGCGATGCCGTCTTTTAGGTGTTGTTGTACCTTGTACTCTAAGTCCAAATCTAGCTGTAGCATTTCAGGGACAGTAGAGCCAATGTTGATGGTATCAACAGTCATTTTTGGCGTGCCACTCAGCATTAAGATACGGCGAATAATGGCTTGGGCATGTAGTGTCTCATCTGCCATTTCATGATGAATACGCTCATAAAGTTTACCGTAATGCCATTCAGCATACATTTCAGAATGTATAAAATATTGGTCGCGAGCTGCAAGCTCACCACCTAACAAAAAGTTTAAATAATCAATGACTTTTTGGCTGCCTATCATAACGTGTACTCCTCTATATCTACCTTGTATATCGTCTTACAATCAAAATGACCTACATCAGGACAGTCTGATCAACAAACCAATTACTTAGTATCAAAATCAACAGAATTTATTGCAATATTAGAGACACATAATAGCATACAGGCTGTTATCCAGCTTGTAACATTATGAACTAAGAATAAGATGCTAGTTGAGAATAAGATGCTAGTTGAGAACAAGATGCTAGTCGAGAATAATAACTGGCTAGATCATGTCATTATATATCGTTAGATAATTATTAAATGGCTACGGCGTTACTCTCACAAGATGTACTACTTGTACAATCTGCGTTTAGATGACTTGTATTCATTTTAGAGGGCTTTGACTATATATCGTGTGACTTAAAAATGACAACATAAACTATTTTAGCCCATGTGGAGGGCTATCGTTTGAATGGAATGCACGGCTTATTCTTATGACAATATTTGGATATTTTGACGCTATTAAATATATAAATGTGTCAATTAATGGCACCTAAGTGGCTGCTGTCAACAATATCCATTTTATTAAAAATAAGCGCATCAACACTAAGAATCTTACCCTATCCATGGTAGATAGAGTAAGTAATTAGTGGTATTTATGTCAATATGAGTTCGGGTGGCATCTACATTGAGAATGATAGAAAATTGAGAATGGTAAAACAGAATAGAAACGAGATGAGCTATTAATGCTTAAACAGCGTACGCTAACTCATCAAGCTTGGCATGATGTTCATCTAAGTAGTCATTGACCATAGGCTCACAGCAGCCACAACAAGTTGCCACATCTAGCGTATCTTTTAGACCATCAAGCGTATCGATGCCTGACGCAATCGCTGCCTGAATTTGCTTTTCTTTTACGTCATTGCAAATACATACGTACATGAACTGGCTCCTATGAACATCACTATTCAATAACTATTTGACTGTCAGTCAGTTTAAAGAGTTGATAATCATCATCTTATGCAACTTAATTTTCGTCACTGGACAACCAATCAATCATCTTTATTGATTGACCTATCATAACGATAACTATTATCATTTTCAATAGTATTTAAATGTTTTTTTAAGGAATTCTGCATAATTGGCAAGGATATTGCATCCTTTAATCTATCTAAACGAATATAAATATGTATGTTATGATATAGATGAAAGGTAGTAAATTAACGATAAACTGTAATTTAGCTCACTTTTTAATCGATTTTATGCACAACTACTGTTATATTTAACTTCTATTAACAAAAGCCCTATAGGGATCATACTATGTCTGACAATAATTTTACGTTACGACCTATTGAGCTGTTTAAAGTCTTATCTGACCCGACCCGCTTAAAAATATTTCAAATTTTATTTAAAAAAGAATCACGCTGCGTGGGAGAGTTAGTAGAGATACTAGATCAGCCACAACCAACGATATCACGTCATTTAAATCATTTGAAAGAACTGGGTATTTTAAGCTGTGTACGAGATGGTACATGGATGTGGTATGAAGTGTCCGATGACTTACCAGAATGGTGTCAAGAAATTTTAGATATTACCTATGAGCAAATATCTACTAAAGATATTGCCATGCCAAAGCCTGGTTAACGATGTTTCGTATTAAGAATATTCAGACATACCCTACAAAAAAAGACCTATTTATCATAGGTCTTTTTTTATTTCTAATGAAGTATGTCGACTATTTAAACCAAATCTAAAAACTCACTAATAAAGGTGCTAGCTGGTTGATGTATCAGCTCTTCTGATGTCCCTACCTGCTCCACTCGCCCTTGATTCATAACGACAATCTCATCAGATACTGCACGCGCCTCTTCTTGATCATGAGTAACCATAATGCTAGTAATACCCAGCTCATGGTGGATATTTTTTAACCACGTACGTAGCTCCTTACGAACTTTAGCGTCTAGTGCACCAAACGGCTCATCAAGCAATAATAATTTCGGCTTTACTGCAAGTGCACGTGCCAGTGCAATTCTCTGACGCTGACCACCTGATAATTGGTGTGGATAAGCATTGGCAATCTGTGGCAGCTGCACTAACTCTAATAGCTCTGCCACACGCTTATTAATATCAGCTTTGCTTGGTCGCTCATTCTTTGGCAGCAAAGTGAGACCAAACGCGACATTATCAGCGATATTTTTGTGACGAAACAGCGCATAATGTTGAAACATAAAGCCGATGTGACGTTTTTGTACAGGCGTGTTCGTCACATCTAACTCATCAAACAACACCTGCCCAGAGTCAGCATACTCAAGACCTGCAATGATACGCAGCAAAGTGGTTTTGCCACAGCCCGACGGTCCTAGTAATGTCGTTAGCTTGCCAGTTGGTACGGTGATATTGATATTATCTAAGGCTGTAAAATCACCAAATTTTTTATTGATGTTGCGAATTTCGATGCTCATAATGATGTCTCTTATATATATTTTAGTGACCATTTATGTCAGTCATGCGTTACCAATAAACAGTAATGTCTCACTTATACCTTGTCTGTAACCGTTGTCTCAGTACTTAATGATATCTCAGGTATATTATCCAATCGCCCAGATTTGGCAAACTTACGCTCTTGTAGTTTAGTCATGATTTGCTGGATAAGCAGCGTAATCAATGCCAATGCAGCAAGTAAACTAGATAAAGCGAAAGCGGCTGTAAAGTTGTAATCATTGTAAGCAATCTCAACCAGTAGTGGCATGGTGTTGGTCTCGCCCCGAATATGACCTGATACGACGCTGACTGCACCAAACTCACCCATCGCCCGCGCATTGGTCAAAATTAGGCCATATAGCAGTGCCCATTTAATATTTGGCAACGTCACATGCCAAAAAGTCTGCCAACCAGAAGCGCCCAATGTGAGTGCTGCTTGCTCTTCACTATCACCTTGAGTTTGCATCAGCGGTATCAACTCACGTGCGACAAACGGGAATGTGACAAATAATGTCGCTAATACAATACCAGGAACCGCATAAATGATTTGGAACCCCATACTCTCAAGCCAGCCACCAACCGTAGAGTTGAGTCCAAATAGCAATATGAACATCAAGCCTGCAACCACTGGTGAAACAGAAAATGGCAAATCAAGTAACGTGGTAACCAACTGCTTACCTTTAAACTGATAGCGAGTGACCAACCATGCAATCGCGATACCCATCACCATATTAATCGGTAAAACAATGGCCGCAGTAATCAATGTTAGCTTAATGGCTTGTAGTGCCTCTGGATCGACAAGTGAGGCAATATACAACTGCCAGCCACCCTTAAAGGCTTCGTAAAACACCGCCAATAAAGGGATCACTAACATCACTACCATAAATAGTACGGCAATAACGATAAAGATACGACGTATCCATGGTGCATCTTTGGTGGCTGCGTTACTCTGGTAGTCGTAGCTATTAGATATTTGCATATTAGCGTGCTCCTACACGGCGTGACAGCTTCCACTGTACGATATTAATGGTTAACAGAATCACAAATGAGATAAGCAGCATAAATAGTGCGACAGCAGAGGCGCCTTGAATATCAAACTGCTCAAGCTTGCTGATGATAATCAACGGTAAAATCTCAGACTGCATCGGAATATTACCTGCGATAAAAATCACCGAGCCATATTCGCCAGTGGCACGAGCAAACATCATACCTGCACCCATTAATAATGCTGGTAACAACTCCGGTAAAATTACTTTACGAAAGGTGGTTAAGCGATTGGCGCCTAGCACGGCAGCCGCTTCCTCAAACTCAACTGATAGCTCAGCGAGTACCGGCTGCACAGCACGGACGATAAAGGGAAAGCTGACTACGACCAACGCCAACCAAATACCCAGTGGCGTAAACGCCACTTGAATATCAAACTTAGCAAACCATTGACCCATCAACCCATTGGGAGCATAAAGCGTAGCAAGCGAGATACCAGTAACCGCTGTTGGTAAGGCAAATGGCAGGTCGACCAAGGCATTAATTAAAGACTTACCCCAAAACTCATAACGTACGAGCACCCAAGCAACCAAGGTACCAAACACCATGTTAGTAAGCATGGCTAAAAAAGACATCCATAAGCTCAGCTTGATAGCAGCCGTCACTTGCGGCTGGCTGATGGTCTCCCAAAAGCCACTCCAACCCATTTGCGTTGTCGTATAAGCCATCATCGCAAACGGCAACACCACCAATAGCGATAAGCTAAAAACAGTAATGCCCATGCTCAGACCGAAACCTGGCAGTACATTGCGTTGACGCAAGCGTGTTAGCCAACCTTTCTTAGCAGGGGCTTTACTGGCAGAAGAAGATGTTGCACTCATAGTGATGTCCTGTTGCCTAACTGATGGTACTTATCGTAAGACCATGTTATATCGAACTTATTATTAAGATGCTTACGGTATAAAGGACACAGTGCGTACGACCATGTCCTTTATGAAGTTTTCCTAAATGACCACATCACCTAACTGGTAGTAAAGTCACTGCTTTGAATAAATGAGCAATCTTAGTCAATTGCTACTGCGGTGCATTGATAGCCAATTGATCGAACACGCCGCCATCACTGAAGTAAGTACCCATGATGTCATCCCATGACCCAAAGGCGTCATTCGGACGGAAAGTTTCAACTGGTGGTAATTTGTCACCGTTTTTCTCTAGTACGCTTTGTACACTAGGACGTAGATAAAGATCGGCTGCCAATTGCTGAGCAGGCTCGCTCCATAGGTAATCAAGATACGCTTTTGCGGCGTCTGTTGTACCTTTTTTGTCTGTCACAGCTTTGACAACAGCCACTGGGCTTTCTGACTTGATAGAGTATTTTGGATAAACGATATCGACTTGACCCGCACCAAAATCGGTCGCTGCAAGGTTGGCTTCATTTTCAAAGGTTACTAAGACGTCACCGATACCACGCTGAACGAATGTCGTTGTGGCAGCACGGCCGCCATTTTCATAGACTTTGACATTTTTTAGCATGTCTTTGACATAGCCTTTAGCTTTTGCTTCATCTTGATTAAAGGCATGCAAACCATAGCCATACGCACCTAAGAATGCATAACGACCATTACCCGTCACTTTTGGGTTAGCCATGACAATCTCAAGATCATCTTTGGTCAAATCTTCCCAGTCGTTAATGCCTTCTGGGTTACCTTTACGTACCAAAAACACGATAGTACTGGTAAAAGGCACTGCATTATCAGGGAATTTACTTTCCCAATCTGACTCAACCAAGCCTTCTTTCTCAAGCAGCTCAATATCAGATCCTTGGTTCATCGTGGCCACATCCGCCTGTAAACCGTTAGCAACAGACAGTGCCTGCTTGCTTGAGCCACCATGTGACTGTTTGATTAGGATATTACTGTCTGGGTTT
Source organism: Psychrobacter sp. AOP5-GZ1-6 (assembly GCF_052376345.1). Classification (NCBI taxonomy): domain Bacteria; kingdom Pseudomonadati; phylum Pseudomonadota; class Gammaproteobacteria; order Moraxellales; family Moraxellaceae; genus Psychrobacter; species Psychrobacter sp. AOP5-GZ1-6. The sequence goes on from NZ_JBQSVP010000011.1 coordinate 8,142, forward strand.
TCAGCTTTATAGTGTTCAACGAATAACGGATTGTAGTCTTTATAAAAATCACGGGCCACATCATAAGAGACATTCAGCAACTCGATATCTTGCCCTTCTGTCGCGGCTGCGCCGTCCGCATTGGCAGTCGTATCGCCATTGCTACAACCAGCCAAACCCAACGTTAATGCAACGCCTGCAATGCTCAAAACATTCAGTTTTTTACTTTTTTGTTGATAACCAGCTGCGTGTGTCATAAATCCCTCAAAAATATTTGTTAAGTAATGCAAGTATGCTAACAGTGCCATCTTATTATGTTTAATGATGAATATGCGTATGTTATTGCCAAAACGGAATAACTAGGCGATAACTACAAACTTGTCAATTTATTTTCAGGAGCCACTAAAAATACTGTTGATGAAGCGTCAAAAACACAAACGCTTGCAGCGCCTATTATTCGACAGTCAGCCAGTCAAATGAGTGTTAAAAAGCTATTTTTCTACGCGAGCCAGCTGATCAAAGCGGCCACCATCGATAAAGAACGTATCCATAATCTGCGTCCAAGTACCAAAAACAGATACTGGGTCGAAAGTTGCAATTTCAGGCAATGTGTCTTTATGAGCAGCCAGTACTTCTGCATTACTAGGGCGCATGTACATCTCTGCCATGAGCTGCTGAGCAGGCACATCCCACAGACCTTGTAAGTAAGCACTTGCGGCATCTGTCTTACCGCTTTTATCCGTAACACCGGTCACGACTGCCACTGGATTAGCAATTACTATAGAGTAGCTTGGATACACAATATCGACTTGGCCTTTAGCAAACTGCCTAGCAGCCAAATTTGCCTCATTTTCAGTTGTGACGAGCACATCCCCTAGCCCGCGTTGGGTAAAACTGGTCGTCGCTGCACGCGCACCATTGTCATAAGTGACCACATTTGCTAATAGTTTTTTGATGAAGTCATCAGTTTTGGCTGGAGCTTCCACACTTTCTTTAAATTGATGCAAACCATAACCATACGCTCCTAAGAAAGCATAACGCGCTGTGCCACTGGTTTTTGGGTTCGGTATGACCACATCGATATCATTGCGTGCCAAGTCCGACCAGTCTTTGATGTTTTTTGGGTTGCCGCTACGTACCAATAGCACCATGGTACTGGTATAAGGCACTGCATTATTCGGGAACGCCTGCTTCCAATCAGTGGCTACCAGCCCTTTTTCTACCAACAGATTCATATCGCTTTCTTGGTTTAAGGTTGCCATATCTGCTTGCAAACCATTAGCAATAGACAGCGCTTGCTTACTTGAGCCACCATGTGATTGATTGACCTTGACCTTACTACCTGGATGCTCTTTTTCATAACTTGCACTGAATAGAGTGTTGTAGTCTTTATAAAAGTCACGTGATACATCATAAGAGACATTCAGTAAGCTGATATCCTGCGAGTCTCCCGCTGTCGGTGTGTCTTGTTGCGTGGCTTCAGTAGGACTACAGCCTGTTATCAGTAAGGCGACTGCCCATGCACTACCAACTTTTAAACTGATATTAGATACCTGTGATCGCATATGTTTCTTCTTAATAAATGATAGGGTACTAACCAAATATTGATTGCTCTATTATTAGTATTGAAGCTTTAAATATTTTGGATTTTGCCCGATGGATAATAAAAGATATGCTAGCAGTTTGTGTGCTAGACTCTTAGTGACGAATTCGCTTATCAAGTGTTTAACTTGGCATAAGCGATTTTGGCGATCCACAGCCCTAATGTTTGGAATATTTAACCCGCCCTAGCCTATACCTGAAACAGGTAAGAAATTGTAAACATAAAAAAGGTGCCAGACGATAAGCCCGACACCTTTTTTATTAACTTTTTATAATGTTTTTATAATACTTATACCGCAGATGCTCCCGTTAATTTCACCTCGGCACGTTCTTCTTTTGCGATACCAGCATAGTAATTACGCAATATCTGTAGCACTTCTGGGCGACTAAAATTATCTGGCACTTCTTCATCTTCTGATAGGGCTTTACGCAGCTTAGTCCCCGATACTTTGACATGCTCAGAGGCGTCATGCGGGCAAGTTTTGTCAGAGGCCATCGCATTACAAGCATTACACCAAAAGGTCCAGCCAATTTTTAATGGTTGGGTGATGAGGTCATCTTTGCCGACTTTATCAAAAATGGCCTGCGCGTCAAAGGCACCATAGTAATCACCAACACCAGCATGGTCACGACCTACAATAAGATGGCTACAACCATAATTTTGACGGAATACAGCATGTAACAATGCTTCGCGAGGTCCGGCATAACGCATGTCTAGTGGATAACCCGCTTGAATAACAGTATCTTGTTGGAAGTAGTTATCGATTAAGGTCTTAATTGCTTCTTGACGCACTTCTGCTGGGATATCACCAGGCTTTAACGCGCCGAGCAAAGAGTGTACTAAGACCCCATCACAAATTTCGATGGCAATTTTGGCAAGGTATTCGTGTGAACGGTGCATTGGGTTACGTGTTTGGAATGCCGCAACCGTTTTCCAGCCTTTGGCATCCAAAATTTCGCGTGTTTCAGCGGGCGTTTTATAAATTTCAGGATATAATGTTGGAAACTCGCCTTCGCTGAGTACTTCTACGCTACCTGCGATATTGACATCGTCTTGGTTCAATACTTGTTGAACACCTGGATGCTCTGAATCTGTTGTGGTAAATACTTGCTGACACTCATGCGTTTTGTCGATGGTGTAAGTCTCTTCCACAGTTAAGATGCCCATCACTTCACCATCTTCAGCGACCAGTGCCACTTTGTCACCTGAGTTAAGGCTGTCAGCAGTCGCTTTAGGTGCTGACAACGTAATAGGAATCGGCCAAAACAAGCCTGCGTTGTCACCACTTTGCAAGCGCATGTTGTCAACCACGCCTTGCCAATCCGCTTGATTCATAAAGCCATTCAACGGTGTAAAACCACCAATACCAAACATAATTAAATCACCACGCTCACGAGAGCTTAAGGTGATCGTCGGTAATGTGCTGGCAAGCGTAATCGCTTCATCGCGAGCATCCCCTCTTAGTAGTAACGGCTTTAATTCATTGCTACCGTGTGGCGGAACAAGTTTTGATGGCTGATTATTAATAATAGAAGCTGTCATAGTCGTTTTAAAACCTCAAAAATAGTGCTGAGAAAGTAAGAAGTGGCTTAAGAAATGGTTGTGGCATTGCGCTTTAAATTTGATAAGCATAGGCTACCTAACTTTCGTTATGAAAATTTATGCTGTGTTTGGATATGGATATGTCTTAAAGGAATTTATGTTTTTAAGCGCAAGCTTATATGATGTAAAGCTGAATTGTGCGCATTGCGAACGGCAATAAACCTATTACACACGCAAATCATTTTCGTCGCTGCTTTTAAGTCTAAAAACAAATTTGAGATTACGTCATGTATCAATATAACTACGCTGACCAAAACTTAGTAGAGGAACGAGTCGCTCAGTTTCGCGATCAAACCGAACGGTTTTTGGCAGGCGAGCTGCCAGAAGAACAGTTTTTGCCACTGCGTTTGCAGAATGGTCTTTATATTCAGCGCTATGCGCCGATGTTACGTATCGCCATTCCTTACGGCTTACTAGCCAGTTACCAACTGCGCAAACTAGCAGAAATTACTCGTAAATATGATAGAGGTTATGGACACTTCACGACCCGTACCAATATCCAGTTGAATTGGCCAAAACTAGAAGAAGTGCCAGATATCTTGGCAGAATTGGCATCGGTACAGATGCATGCTATTCAAACATCTGGCAACTGTATTCGCAATACCACCACTGACCCTTATGCTGGTATCCATAAAGAAGAGATTGCGGATCCACGTCCTTATTGCGAGATTATTCGTCAGTGGTCTACGTTCCATCCTGAATTTGCTTTTTTACCACGTAAATTTAAGATTGCCGTTATCGGTACAGAGACAGATCGCGCAGCGACGCAAGTGCATGATGTTGGTTTGCACTTGAAGAAAAATGAGGATGACGAGATTGGTTTTGAAGTATTGGTTGGCGGCGGACTTGGCCGTATCCCAGTGCTTGGTAAAGTTATCAATAAGTTTTTGCCACGTGAGCATCTACTCAGTTATTTAGACGCTATATTACGTGTTTATAATCTGCATGGTCGCCGTGATAAAGGCAGTAAATATAGATCACGTATCAAAATATTGGTCGATACCTTAGGTGGACCTGCATTTGCTAAATTGGTCAATGCTGAGTGGGAAGCGCATACCAAAGACGGGCCGTTGACACTGACTGATGCAAATTTTGAAACCGCCATGGGCTTTTTCAGTGAGCCTGATTATGCGGACTTCGATGCGCTACAAGTTCAGTCTGATTTACAGCAGCAATTGAGCGCTGATAAAGACTTTGCCAATTGGTATAAACAAAATACTGTCGCACACAAAGTCAATGGATACCGTGCAGTAGTAGTTTCTTTGAAAGCAGGGTTGGTTGATGGTAAATACGTACCGTCAGGCGATGTCAGTGAGTCACAGATGGACGCGTTGGCTGACCTTGCAGACAAACATAGCTTTGGTGAATTGCGCGGCACTTACCAACAAAACCTAGTATTTGCTGATGTACAAACCAATGAGTTGTACGAGTTGTGGCAACAACTAAAAGCGCTGAATTTAGCTCGTGCCAATATTAACACCCTCACGGATATGATTGTTTGTCCAGGTTGGGATTATTGCTCACTTGCTAATGCCACTACCCACAACATCGCTGAACAAATAGAAAAGCAGTTTGTCGACCTTGACTATCTCTATGATCTTGGCGATATCCGTCTCAATATGTCGGGCTGTATCAATGCCTGTGCCCATCATCATACTGGCGATATCGGTATTTTGGGTGTCGATAAAAAGGGAGAAAACTGGTATCAGATTAGCCTTGGCGGCAACTCTAGCGACAATGCCAAGCTTGGCAAGATACTCGGTCGATCCGTACCTACGGAAGCAGTTGCTGACACAATTCAAAAGATCGTTGATGTCTATGTTGATCTACGTGCTACCACTGATAACGACGTAGAAAGCTTTGGTGAGTTGGTTGAGCGTGTCGGTATTGATCCATTTAAGGAGAAGGTCTATGGCTAATCACCATATTTTGGATAGTCAGGGTGTCGATATTAGTCATCAGGACAGCTGGCATGTATTGACCACTGAGACACTACCAGATGGAATCGCCTCTGTAGACCTTACTTTACTTGAGCTCTTACAACGACAAGAAAAACCTGATGTGCTAGTGCCACTTGCTGATTTGTTAGATGCTTCAGGCACGCTAGGAGTTGGCTTAGTCAAAGAAGTGTATGAGCTGATAATCCAGCATAGCAGTCATACTGGATTATGGGTGACTGCTGATACAGACACAGATGCGTTAATAGCGTTAAGTGAGCTGCTATTAACGCAGACGCTTATCGTCATACATGTGCCAAAGTTCGCTGATGGACGTAACTTTAGCTTCGCGCAAACCTTACGCCAAATTGGCTATCAAGGCGAGATTCGCGTTACTGGTGATTTTGGCCGTGATCAAATTGCCTATTTATTACGCGTAGGCGTCGACAGCTTTGTGCTTAGTGAGCACGACATGCAATCTATTTCTGATATTCGTCAAGCATTCAATGCGCTTGCCAGCAGCTATGGCGGTCGAGATGCCGCAGCATTACCGATGTTTGCAGGTGTTTAACTAACTTAAACTTTTACTACAGCATGCCCTCGTTTTCAGCCGACTCAAAGTTTGCTGTTTACATTGAGGGCCTGTGCTAAACCCTTTTATCAAATCAATCCCATTTAAGGAATATACCATGAGCCAATTACACCCAAATCTAAATATCGACCAAGCCAATCAAGACCTGCAAGGTAAATCACCAGAAGAAATCGTGGCATGGGCACTGACTCAAGCAAAAAACCCAATCATCACGACTAACTTTCGTCCGTATGAGTCAGCAATCCTGCATTTGGTTGCTAAGCAGCGTCCTGACATCACCGTACTATGGGTAGACTCAGGCTATAATACTGATGCGACGTATCAGTTCGCTAATAAAGTGATTCGTGACCTTAACCTAAACGTTGTGACTTATATACCTAAACAAACAGCGGCACATCGTGATGCAACCATGAACGGTATCCCGGGTATTGATAACCCACAGCATGGTGAGTTTACTGACCAAGTAAAACTTGAGCCATTCCGCCGCGCTTTAGATGAGCTGAAACCTGACGTATGGTTCAATGCGATTCGTAAAGATCAAACAGAGTTCCGTCAAGGCCTTGATGTGCTTAGCCTATCAAAAGATGGCGTGTTAAAAGTCGCTCCATTATTTGAAAAAACCGATGTTGATCTAGATGGTTATCTTGAAGAAAACAACCTACCAAACGAGTTTGATTATTTTGATCCAACTAAAGTAGAAGAAAGCCGTGAGTGTGGTTTGCATACTCAGCTATAATACTAGGGCATATCCTCAATTCAATCGATAGTTATCTAAGTGGGTTAAAAATAGCTAAATCTTGCCAAACGGTGTCAAATAGCTGACTAATATCTCGATATTATCTGCGCTATTTTCCTTGTTTGACGGCAATTTATCTCATTTTTATCACCATTTTTAAAATGAGGACACGCCCTAGCTGTTTATGAATAAAAAAGGCCCTTTCTTGGATTCAAGAAAGGGCCTTTTTTATGCTTATCGCCCATTCAATTTTAAAATAATAAGTACTGTTATTTTCGCCCATTTCACTTTTCATGATTAAATCAGTTGCCAACTCCCTTTAGCATCGCGTTTACCCATGACCGCCAACACCAATACTAGGCTCAATATCAGTAATAAGTACCAAGAACCCAGCTTACCCCAACCGACCATTTGCCATGAGCCCACTTGTGAAGGATAACGCCAAATATTAGCAAAAGTAGCAATATTCTCTGCTAACCAAACCAGAAATGCGAGAAACAATAGTAATGGTAAAAATGGTAATTGGTATTGCTTGGCACTACCTGCCTGCAAATTATTCTCACTATTAATTTGAAAAAATATTTTGGTTTTCCAGAATAAGATGAGTGAAGCTACGAACAGCACATTGCGAATATCAGGTACAAAGAATTTAGTAAAAAAGTTAGCATAAGATGAAACAACCAATAAAATCACCCATACTAAATTTGGCAAATTGGTAAAAGACACGTTAAACAGCCTTAACCCACGCGCTAAAAAACTGCCTACCGCCGAATACATAAAACCTGCAAAAAGCGGCACATTGGCAATTCTAAAAATCGCTTGCTCAGGATAGCACCAAGAGCCGATTTTGGGATGGGTCAAAAACAGCTCCATTGCCATGGCAATAATATGAAAAATAGCAATGACCCATACTTCACGAGGTGCTTCTAACTTTAAGCACACCAAAAGCGCTAACTGGTGCAAACAAACCCTAATCCCAAGTCTTAAAACCAAATGCGTGATTGTGATGGATAACGCCAAATTTCATAAGAGCAAACGCATTCAAAAGCTACTAAACAGGCACGGGCATCGTATTCTTTGGTTGCCGCCGTACAGCCCAGACCTAAACCCTATCGAAAAGAAATGGGCTCAGGTGAAGTTTCTACGCCAAGGCTGGATGGAAAACGACTTATCCAAATTGTTTTATGATGTTTGCCCTAACCATAACAATTTTATTTTGAGCTGACTATAGTATGATAATCACCTTAAAATATATTAAAATGCATTCAATTGAATAAATAACGTTTTTTTAACGTCTTATGGTATAACATTGGGTTATTCTATGCCTTACCTTTGAGGGCTGCGCATAATAAATGCACGACGCTCACCCTTTAAAGTCAAACCATGAACGAAAATACCATCTTTGTGAGTAGTCGCGCTCACTGTACTACTCAAGATTGGTGATAGTTTTACCGTACTCATTAATATGGATATTAGTTATGCCCTCTATAAAAAAAAATAACTCACTCTACGAAAAGCTCCATGATAAATTACCTCCTGTCGGAAAAGCTGCTTCTTTTTTGACTGGTGCTAGCGTCCTCACTGCCAATAGTGTCTTCGTTGGTATACCTATTTGGACGTTGGGCGCGACCAAAGTATTGACCAAGTCAAAATACGCTGATGATGCACTCATTGCAATTACTAAATATTGGATTAACAGTAATAACGCTGTAATCAATCATGCGCTACCTCACAAAGACTGGCGTATCAATATGCCGAATGATTTAAGTGAGGACAAACAATATCTACTCGTGAGCAATCATCAATCTTGGGTGGATACCAGTATTGTGCAATACATTAGCCAAGGTAGATTGCCTTTGACACGGTTCTTTACTAAGTTTAATTTGATTTATATTCCTGTTATCGGTCAAGCCTTTTACTTCTTAGACTTTCCGATGATGAAGCGCTTTTCTTCTAAAGCAATAGCAAAAAATCCAGAGCTTAAAAAACAAAATTTAATCGAAGCCAAACGTGCGTGTCGTCAATTAAAAGACAAGCCTTTTGCACTACTTAATTATTTGGAAGGTACGCGCTTCACCAAAGAAAAACATGATAAGCAAGACTCACCTTATCAACACCTATTAAAACCACGTGCTGGTGGTCTGTCATTGGCGATCAATGCATTAGGTGATCAATTGGATTCAATCTTAGATATCACGATCGTATATCCAGATGGGACGCCTGACTATGATGACTTATGGAAAGGCAATATCCGTCGCTTGGGTGTAGATGTGACTCGCTTAAAGATACCCGATGAGTTATTTTCCGCAATTATGGATGGTGGTTATGACCGTGATGAAGCCACGAAAAAAATGATGTTTGATTGGCTAGAAGACATCTGGCAACAAAAAGATGCACGTATGACTAAAATGCTCAGTGAGTTTGAGTAGGCTTTGGCAAAATACTCCATATATTATTGCGAATATTTTATAAATATTATGGTCAAAGTGCTTAGCTATATCACTGTTATATCACTTTGGCTATCCTATTTATTTTTTGTCTTATACTGCCTTTTATTGCTAAGCATCACGCTATATGAACATCCTATTAAGTCATCTATTCCCTTTCTCGCAAAAAAACCCCACCAACATGACAAAAACGAATATACTAATGCCAATTCACTGCGTGAGACGTTGCGCGTGATACCTCATAATAGCTGTATATCTTACATTAAATGAATGATTGGTAATGCTATGAATACTTTTCCGCTATTTTTTAAACTAGAAGACCGTAAAGTGCTTATCGTTGGTGGCGGTGATGTAGCGTTGCGTAAAGCCGATTTACTCAGCCGTGCCGGTGCCTCTATTACGGTGTTAGCGCCCGATATTTGTGATGAACTGCAAGCGTTACTATCTAATAGCAAGCATACACTGATTTATGAAAATTATGATAAAAGTCATATGTCAGGCGCACGAATCATTATTGCAGCAACTGATAACGAACCCCTAAACCATCAGATTCATGCAGATGCCACTGATCTTAATATTCCGGTGAACGTCGTCGATACTCCGCCTCTATGCGATTTCATCTTTCCCGCTATCGTTGACCGCAATCCAATTGTGATTGGCATCTCATCTAACGGTAAAGCACCAGTATTAGCACGCCTGTTACGGGCACGCCTTGAAACGTTAATCCCACAAGGTTATGGCAAATTAGCCAAACTAGCTGGCGAATTTCGCACTGAAGTAAAAGCCAAGATTCCTACACTGACCGGACGTCGACAATTTTGGGAGCGGGCATTTGAAGGCAAAGTTAGCGAGCTAATGTTTGCTGGTAATGAATCTCAAGCTACTGAGCAGCTACAAGCCGACTTAGATAGCACTGCCGCTCATATTGCCAGTGCTCATGAATCACCGATCGACACTGCTGTGACAGCCGCTCCTGTGATCGACAACCCAACCTCTTTGGATGCTAGTACTCCAGTTGGTGAAGTCTATATCGTGGGTGCAGGGCCTGGCGATCCAGAGTTATTAACATTCAAAGCGCTACGCCTGATGCAGCAAGCAGATATTGTCTATTATGATGCATTAGTCTCACCGCAAGTGTTAGATTTATGCCGCCGTGATTCGGATAAAGTGTTTGTCGGTAAAAAACGCAGCAACCATGCGGTCGCTCAGCTCGGTATCAATGAGCTGTTGGTAAATAGTGCCAAAGAAGGTCGCCGAGTGGTTCGTCTAAAAGGTGGCGACCCGTTTATCTTTGGACGTGGCGGCGAAGAGATTGAAAGTTTGCGAGCACATGGCATCCCTTATCAAGTCGTGCCAGGCATTACTGCTGCCAATGCAGCGGCCAGCTATGCAGGGATTCCACTTACTCATCGTGATCACTCGCAATCGGTCCGCTTTGTTACTGGGTTTTTAAAGGCTGGCGCGCCAAACAACAACTTTCAGAGCTTTTTGAACACCGATGAGACGGTTGTGTTTTATATGGGTCTGCACTCTTTGCCTCGTTTGACCGAGGGCTTGGTTGGTGCTGGACGTAGTAGCGATACACCTATTGCCATCGTATCCAATGCCAGTATGCCTAATCAGCAAGTATTGACTGGTACACTTGCCAATATCGTTGAATTACAAGCACAAGCGCAACTACCAACGCCTGCCCTACTGATCATGGGTGATGTCGTTAGCCTGCATGATAGTTTGGCTTGGTACAATCAACAACATGAGCAAAATATATCCGACACCAATAATAACTGGTTACGTGGTGGTACAGCTTCCACGCCAAAATCCGAAACTGCACTACATGAACCTCATGCTCAACAAGCGCATGCCTTGTCGATGGTAGCCAGCCTTGCCACAGAAGATGGTCTAGAGCAACTGATTGTTGATTAATTTAGGTTGTCTAAACAATCAAAAAGCCACGCTAATAATCATTAGCGTGGCTTTTTGATGTATGGATTTTAGCTCATTTTTTTGGTTTTTATTAAAAAACCACTCATAAAATAGTATGAATTTTATAAAGTGGTGTGAAGCGTATAAGGCCAAACGTCATCTTGTGGTACAACCATATACCAATATCTCTCTTCTACCACAGTTAACGGCCTATAAATTAAATGAACAAAAAAGCTGGCATAGAATAAGCGTGGCTGTAGTAGTCCTACACTACTACCCGGTGAAATGTTATGACCGTAAGTCAATTTAACTCCGTCATGGTTTGAAATAAAACCTGAGTGATGTACAAGTAAATGATTACGTCTGATTTCGATATAACCTAACAGGTAAATGATAGTGAAAATTATGATGATGTATTTTTTCATTGTTATTTTACACCGTGATTTATCTTTTAATAACTGTCTATAAACGCTGTGTATTTGATTCGCTTTAAAATTTACATTGTTTTGTTTACATCGTTTCCAAACCTATCGTTATCAACGTATCGATTTTAATCTATACAAGACCTATAGTAGACAAAAGATTATACTTTTTTGTTTAGCTATTACTATTCCTCCAGTAGGAAATGACGTTAAATACCCCTCCAAAGACAGCAAAACCAGACAATTCTTGCTAAAATAATCACTGCATTACTCTTCCTCATTTAGCCAAATTCAGCCAATTATATTAAGTGCCCCTATGCCCGTACTCGCTGCCTTACCATTAACTATTTTGCACACATCCGATTGGCACTTAGGACGACGGCTTTATGGACATATGCGCTATAGCGAATTTGAAGCTTTTTTAAGCTGGCTTGAAGAGACCATCAGTACGCAAAAAGTCGATGTATTAATCGTCGCTGGTGATATCTTCGACACCATGACCCCAAGCAATAGAGCCCAAGCGCTGTACTATGAGTTTTTGGGTAAGGTATCAAAATCTTGCTGCCAACATATCATTATCGTGGCAGGCAATCATGACTCCCCAACATTTTTAGACGCACCCAGTCAAATCCTAAAGTTTTTAAACGTGCATGTGATCGGTACTGCTTGCGATGATGTCAACGATGAAGTGCTGTTGTTAAATAATGCTCAAGGCGTGCCTAGCTGTATTATCGTAGCGGTACCTTATCTGCGCGACCGCGATGTTCGTAGTAGCGGTGCTGGCGAGTCTATGGACAGTAAAGACGCCAGCGTGATTAATGGTATTTGTGCTCATTATGATGCCGTAGCAGCCATTGCCAAATCGCACCAGCAGACCATTATCAAAACACATAATCGTCACATTCCCATTATTGCTACTGGTCATTTATTTGCATCAGGTGGTAGCACCACTGCTGATGATGGCGTGCGTGACTTATATATTGGTAATTTGGGGAAAATCTCTGCCGAAATGTTCGACGAGTGCTTTGATTACGTGGCACTGGGCCATTTGCACGTGCCGCAGCGTGTGGGCGGGCGCGAGCATATTCGCTATTCAGGCTCACCTATTGCCATGGGATTTGGTGAAGCCAAGCAGCAAAAACAGGCCTTACTGATACAATTCGGTGCAGCATTAGACGATATTAAAGAGAATATTGATAACAAAAGCCATCATGAAAGTATAAGTGAAGCTCCAGCGGCGAACCTAACCTCTGATATGGCTCAACTTAGTAATACATCTACCAAGCCTGAGGTATCAGTAGAAAAACCCACGACCAAAAAGGCAGACAGTCAAACCGACTTTATCGATGACTTATTTGGTTTTGATGACGCAATAATAGACGAGTCGATATCAAGCGGAAAGACTAACAACAGCGCTCAGGAAGACATCGGTATTGAAGCAGAGAGTAGTAGTGAAGACAACAACACTGAAGAAAAGGCCACCCAAACAGATATAGCTCAGAGCATCATCGGTATTTCAAAGTCAACGCCTTTAACTTTTGCGTTCGCTGCTCAACTACTCCACCATGATGTTGAACGTCAGATGCAAGTGTTATCCTTACCTATTCCAAGATTCCAAAAATTAGCACAAATATCTGGCGATTTGCAGACTATTCAACAAACAATCGACAGCACCATTCAATCTTTAGCACCGAGCGAATCGGTTTGGCTTGAGCTCATTTATACCGGTGACGATATTGTCAGTGACCTACGTGAGCAAATTCAAGTGATGGTCGATGGCTTGCCTTGTGAGGTATTGAAAATAAAAAACCCTCGTACTTACAACAAGGTATTGAATCAAGAGGCGGCTTCTGAAACCTTACAAGACTTAAATGAGATGCAAGTATTTGAGCGTTGTTTGAGTGCTAATGAGGTGACAGATGCGCAAAAGCTGACCTTACGTGATGCTTACGCACAAATTATTCATAACATTCATAATGACGATACGCAGGCTGAATAATCAAACCTTAAGTATCATGCTTTGAAGCATTAACTTTACTTTAAAATAACAACTGTTCCAATAATGATAAGACCCAACCATGCGCCTAATTGAACTACGACTAAAAAACCTAAACTCTCTAAAAGGTGAATGGCACATCGATTTTACGAATGCCGCTTTTATTAATGAAGGTATATTTGCCATCACAGGACAAACGGGCGCTGGCAAGACCACCATTTTAGATGCGATTTGTTTGGCACTATATAGCCGAACTCCTAGGTTGGGTGATATTACGGGCTCAGCCAATGAGATGATGACCCAAGGTACAGGCGAGTGCTCAGCCGAGGTAGTGATAGAGATCGGTGATAAGCATTATCGCTGCTCATGGTATCAGCATCGAGCGCGCAAAAAAGCCAAAGGTAATTTACTACCCATCAAGCATGAGATCAGTGATGTCAAAAGCGCAAAAGTATTAGAAGAAAAAAAATCAAAAACAGCCGTCTACATCCAAGACTTAATTGGCATGGATTTTAACCAATTTACCCGCTCCATCATGCTGGCACAGGGCAGCTTTGCCGCTTTTTTAAAGTCCGATGTCGCTGATAGAGCGGCCATTCTAGAAAAAATCACTGGTACAGCCATTTATGCCGAGATATCTAAAAACGTGTTTGAAAAAAAACGACACGAAGAAAACCAACTGGCCAAACTACAAGCAGGTATCGACAGCTTACCCTTATTAAGTGATGAAGATGAGGCGCAGCTGCGTGTGGAATTAACCACTCTCAAGCAGGAGCAAGCCGTACAGCGCGAAGCCTTTAAGGAAGTGAGCGATCAACTGCAATGGTTGGATAAAGTCACAGAATTACAGCAAAATCTGACCAAGCACCAAGGATTAATGGCAGACGCGTTGCAAGCGCAGCAAGACTTTGTGCCAGAATCCATGCGTTTGGATGCTGCCAATAAAGCGTTAGAGATTGACAGTCCGTTTCGAGAGCTGACTTATAGCCGCAAAAAAGTGCAAGACCTACAGACAGAAAACACCACCATCACTCAGGAACTACCAACACAACAGGCATCTGTTTTAAAAGCTAATAATGAGTTACACACTGCTACTACCATAGAGGCGCAAGCGACAACAGCACTGAATGACACCCTACCAGTTATCACAAAAGTGCGGGATCTAGATAGCAAAATTAATCAGCAAGCTCGATTGTTAGCAGACGACACCCAACGCAAAAACATGCTGGCTACGAGCATGCAGAACTTACGTCAACAAATCGACACACATCAACAAACCGAAAGTGATATTAAACGTCAGCTTAACCATATAGAAAAATACTTTAGCGACTATCCAGAGCTCAATAATTTAGACAGCGACATACCCACTTTTAATGACAACTGTATTCGATTAAAAAATATTTTAACGAATAATATCAGCCTAACAGCAGACAAAGCCACACAGCATCAGCAAATGCGTGAGCGACAAGACAATGCGGATACATTATCAAAAAAACTAGAGACAGATAAGTCATCAATTTCGCAGCAACGTACGCAACTTGCCAGCTTACAACAGCAGCAAGGTGCTCTGATGAAAGGCCAATCGGTTGCAAGTATGCGCAGCGAGCAAGAACAGATTGGTCAAATAAGCGCTCATATTGAGCAAGTAGGTTTTAAGCTACAGCATTTATCTGAAATATCTGACCAAATCAGTCAGATTGACCTGACACTGCCAGCACTAAATAAAGAGCTGGCTACGTTAGCAGACTCGATTGTCCAACGTCGGTCAAACTTACAAGAAGCTAAATCCAAACAGCAAGAAAAACAGGAGCATCTAAGATTACTACAGAAAGTCGCCAAGCTTGAAGATTACATCATAGAGCTAGAAGACGGTACACCCTGCCCGCTTTGCGGCGCGCATGAACATCCTTATGGTAACGATCATCCATTATTAGATAAGCATGCAGACGGTGATAAACCTCAGTCGCAAATGCAACAAACACTGCAGCAAATAGATGATCTAGATACGTTGATCGAAAATATCGAGCAGACCCTATCTAACGATAATATTAAACATGCGACAAAACAATCAGCCATCAATAGCGAACAGCAGCAGTTAGCGAATCTGCAGACACGAACAACAACTCTAGCCAGTGATATTCAGTCTGTTTTGGTCTCAATACTGCATACTCAAAATACGTATACCCAAGCGCTTGCTGAGATTATCCATCCACTGACTGAGATGAGTGACTTTTATAAAAGCGCTAATGCCTTTGACACGGCTCATATTGAGCATTTTACCGCGATATTAAACAACACCAAACAGCAGCTCAATCAACAAAAGCAGTCGACTCATACCATACTAACTGAATATGATGCTCAGGCAGAACAAATCATAGCGCTTAACAGAACGATTGAGGCCGATGAAAAACAGCAACAGGCGCTGATTAATGAGGTAAACAGTATAACGACTGATATAAAATTGATATCACAAAAAATTGAAGGTATAGATAACCGTATTAATGTTAATTTTGCTGAATTGGCGCCTATTATAACGGCGGTCTGCGCGCAAGTAGATAGATATCCCATTGATAAATACAAAGCGTATTTGAATACAGCACCGAACCGCGCAGACATTCAGGCAGCACTCTCGCAACTACATCATAGTATTCAAACGCAGGCAGTATTAAGTAAGACTGAATGTGACACTCACATCGATCAACTACGCCAGAAAAGCAGTGCGCTAAAGGAATTAAAACAAACCCTTAATGAGCAAACCGACCAACAGCATCAGCTGAATAACAATCTAAGCAGTATCACCGCACAAATTGATACCAAGCAACATCAGCTGGCAAGTGAAGAAGCCGCACTCCAGCAATTAGACACTTTAATTAGCGAGCATACTAAAACGCATCAGCAATTACAGGCAGAGAGACACAGGCTATTTGCAGATAAAAACCCTGATCACGAGAGCAATCGACTACACACAGCGCTAGATGAGGCAAAAAATAAGACCGCTATCGTACAACGGCAGGCCGATAATGCGGCACAGTTGCTGGAGCAATCACAATTGCGCGCGCAGCAATTGGCAAGAGACCTTGATATTGCCACGACCATACTTAATGAGCAGCAAACGAATTTTAACGCGTTATTGGCACAATCACAGTTTACAAGCGAGGCTGATTTTGAGCAGGCACGACTGCCAAAAGAGACGCGTGATGATTTAAAAAACCGACAGTTTGGTATTGAACAAGCATTAAACCAGACCAAAGCCCAATTACAAGCCACGCAGCAATCATTGGATGATCAGCTTGCCAATCCTTTAACTGATGAACCAAGAGACGTACTCGCTGGCAAGCAGAACCAGCTACAGACAGAGATAGACACTCGTTTTGGTGCATTGGGTGCTATCGAACAACAGCTTACAACTAATGAGCAGCAAAAAACCGTACAGAGCGAGCAGCACACTGCTATCGCTGCACAAAAAGAGACCATGCAAGTATGGCAACAGTTGTATGATTTGATTGGCTCCGCAGATGGCAAAAAATACCGTACCTTTGCGCAAGGCTTAACCTTTCAGGTGATGATTGACCATGCCAATAAACAGCTAACAAAAATGAGCAATCGCTACTTACTCATTCATGATGCAGATAACGCATTAGAGCTTAACGTGGTTGATGATTATCAGGGCGGTGATATCCGCAGTACCAAAAACCTATCAGGCGGTGAAGGTTTTATCATTAGCCTAGCATTAGCACTAGGATTGTCACAAATGGCCAGTCAAAACATACGAGTGGACTCGTTATTTTTGGATGAAGGGTTTGGTACACTAGATGAAGAGTCGCTCGATATCGCGCTTGATACCCTAACCAGCCTGCAACAAGAAGGCAAAATTATCGGTATTATCTCTCACGTTCAAGCGTTAAAAGAACGTATCTTGACGCAAATTAAGGTCGAAAAAATCTCTGGTGGGTTTAGCCAAATTAGCGGACAAGGCTGTCGTAAAGTGGAAGACGCTGCAGCCAGTAAGTAATAGTGAACATCATATCTATAGCCGATCCACTATAAAACAAATACATCGATACGGATTATATTTTGCGCCGCCTCCTGCGTAGGCACAGCAAGAAAGGCGTAACCCGTATCGTGTGGTTGACTCTCTTTTATTTGAAACTGATTATATTCAGTGAATAAATAAACCGCTCATAATAAAAACCCACCGCTATTTAATAGCGGTGGGTTTTTTTGCAAATAAATTATGGTTTAGATAGCTGGCTATCTATTTATCTACTACTTATTTGGTCACCAAGCCACTCAACTCACTCATCAATACTGACAATGTTGACAGCGTGATCTGACGGTTTTCATCATTGGCATACAACTGATCTAATTTGCTCATTTCTGCTGTGACAGATGTCAAATGATCTGAATGGCGTGAGTACCACTCATCAAATGCTTGTTTCGCATCTGGTTTGGATAAGATAGCATCCATCAGTAGACGCAAACTACGTGACAGCTCATTCATTAATGCATGGCGAGCACGACGATCCCAATAACCTTGCTGCGGTAAAGTCGCGATGTTATCCGCCATCCAGTCTAGTTGCAAGACATGATAAGCCTCAAAGTATAAGGTTGCAATCTCATCGACAGGACGCTCATATAGTTCTGCTAAGAGCGCTGTATCAAGCGCATCCACATGATAAGGCATCATAGCAAATAACGCCGCATCACTGTTAGACAGGTCGTCTTGCATCAATTTGGTGGTATCTTTTTGTAAATACTCTGCAAATTTCTGCTCAATAAACCCATCTGGTTTGGTCAGTTTTTCAACACTGTCATTAAATCGGCTGATCATATCAGAGACTTGCAAATCTTGGCCAAAGGCATTGATAAACCAAACAACGCCACTCTCAAGCGAATCACGTAGACGTAGTTCAAGGCTTAGCAACACAGTAGCATCGATTTGATTGTCTAATGATTCAAGCGTTTTCCAAGCTTTTGATACATCAAAGACATCACGGCTGATCGCATAACCACGCACGATGGTAGCAAGCGACTGATCTGTTTCCTCGAAAAGACGGAACAATGCTTCGATGCCTAGGCGGTTAACCACACTATTGGTTAGATAAGTACTAATGATTTCGCGATGCAAGCGATGCTCGGTCATCTCATCGAAGAAACGTGACGCCAGCTCATCTGGGAAGTACTTACGTAGCTCATTAATGAAGTAAGGATCGTCTGGCAAATCAGAAGACAATAAGTTGTCGTATATCCACATCTTGCCATAGGCCATCACGACTGCCAGTTCAGGGTTGGTCAGACCGGTATGAGATTTTTGACGTTTGGCAATTTCTTCATCAGATGGCAAGTATTCAATTGCACGATCCAGACGCCCTTCACCTTCTAGCATCTGAATAAAGCGTTGGTGATCGCTGAGGTTCGCTGATGCACGAAGTTGACTCAGCTCAATTGCCTGAGGTTGCAGATAGTTCTGGCGCAGTACCAGCTCTGCTACGGTGTCGGTCATACTCTCAAGCAGCTCATTACGTTGCTTAATCGTCATATCGCCTTGCTCAACGATCTTACCTAGTAGGATTTTGATATTGACTTCATGATCCGAGCAGTTAACACCGCCTGAGTTGTCGATTGCATCTGTGTAGATACGTCCACCGGTTTGAGCGTATTCGATACGACCTTGCTGAGTTAGACCTAAGTTACCACCTTCACCAACGACGGTTGCACGTAGCTCATTACCATCAATACGTAGTGAATCATTCGCACGGTCACCAACGTCAGCATGCGTTTCGTTCGCACTTTTGACATAAGTACCGATACCACCATTCCAAATAAGATCGACAGGAGCGCGTAGTAACGCACTAATCAAATCATTCGGTGCAAGGCTGTCTTCACTAATATCAAAGAGCGATTTCATCTCAGGACTGATAGTGATGGTTTTGTCTTGGCGTGAGAAGATACCACCACCTTGACTGATTAATGACGCTTCATAATCTGCCCACGATGAGCGTGGTAATTCAAACAAGCGTGCACGCTCAGCGTATGAAGCCACAGTGTCTGGATTAGGATCAATAAAGATATGTAGATGGTTAAATGCAGCGACCAGCTTGGTATGTTTTGAGAGCAGCATGCCGTTACCGAACACATCACCGCTCATATCGCCGATACCGACTACGGTAAAGTCATCACGGTTTTGGATGTCCATACCGCGCATACGGAAATGACGTTTAACCGACTCCCATCCACCGCGAGCTGTGATACCCATTGCTTTATGGTCATATCCGACTGAGCCACCTGATGCAAAGGCATCATCTAGCCAGAAGTTGTACTCTGCTGCTAGTGCATTGGCAATATCAGAGAAAGTCGCTGTACCTTTGTCTGCTGCGACAACTAAGTACGGGTCATCTTCATCATGGCGTACCGTATTGGCTGGCGGGATGATTTTGCCATCGACAATATTGTCCGTGACATCAAGCATACCGCGCAGGAATGTTTGATAACAAGCAATACCCTCTGCTTGAAACGCTTCACGACCATCAGCCATAGATTTGGTTTTGACGATAAACCCGCCTTTTGAGCCAACTGGCACGATAACAGCGTTTTTGACCATCTGAGCTTTGACCAGCCCAAGCACTTCAGTACGGAAGTCTTCCATACGATCTGACCAGCGCAGACCACCACGGGCAACTTTACCACCGCGTAAATGTACGGCTTCTACGCGCGGCGAGTAAACAAATATTTCAAACATTGGTTTTGGTTTTGGCAGGTTAGGAATATCTGCTGCCAAAAACTTAAATGACAAACGGTCTTTGCGTTGCCCGTTTTCATCTGTTTGATAAAAGTTAGTACGAACCATGGCGTTGATCAAATCCAAATACCAACGCAAGATAAGATCTTCGTCTAGACTATCTACATCTGCTAGCGCTGCGATGATTTTTTCTTGTATCTGCGCAGCTTTCTGTGTTCGCTCGTCTTCGTTGTGTTCTGGATTCATGCGGGCATCGAATAGGCTGGCTAGCGCTACACTGATATCGCTGTTTTTGACCACAGTTTGTTGAATGTAATTGCTAGAGAATGGTGCTCGAGCTTGTAACATATAACGCGATAATGCTCGTAATAAGACCACGCCATAGGTGTCCAAGTTGGTCGTCAATACCAGCTCATTAAAGGAGTCGCTTTCAACTTTTCCAGCCCAAATTTGTTTGAGACTGTCTTCAAACTGACCGCGTACCACTTGCATATTGACAGTATCAACATGCTCAAGCGTCAGCTCATACTCTTGCATCCAAATAGGCTGCTCTGGCAAGTCAAACTCATAGGTTTGTGCTGAGATGACTGATACGCCGAAGTTTTCGAGGATTGGCAAGACCTTGGACAAGATGACAGGTTGCTCACGACCGTAGAGTTTTAGATGCAGCTGGTTACTTGCATCACCTGTTGATTGGTACAAGTGCCAAATCATTGGTTGCTCTGTCGTCAATACCGCCAAACGCTTGGTATCTTCAACGGCAGTACGAGCATCAAAACGCTCTTGATATGCGGCGGGAATATAGTTTAAGAATCGACGATTTAAAGCATTGGCTTGTTGTTCACCGACATTATCGAGCAGTACTTTCTGATAGTTATCAGTCCATGATTGCATCAACTCGGATAACTTAGCCTCAAGCGCAGGTGTATCAACCTCATTTACTTGACCTGGTACTGTGCGCACATGGACATGGACACGAGCATGTTCAGATTCATTGAACTCAGTGGTAAAGCCAGACGAAGTTCCGCCATAAGCATCTTTTAGTACGTTTTGCACCTTGATACGCAGTTCAGTATTGAACTTGTCACGTGGAATATAAACTAAGCAAGACACAAAACGTTGATAATGATCAATACGGCTGAATAGGCGCAGACTCTTTTTGTCTTGTAACTGACTGATACCCGAAACGATTGGATATAACTCTTCAACGCTGGCTTGAAATAAATCATCACGCGGCAAAGTATTAATAACATGCATCATTTTGTGATGTGCATGACCATCACGTGGCAACTCTGCCATCGCCATTATTTTATTAGCTTTTTCACGCAATAATGGTATTTGTTGTACAGTCAGTTGATACGCTTGTGAGGTTAACAAGCCAATAAATCGATACTCCCCAACCAGTTTACCGTTATCATCAAACTTATGAATACCCAAAAAGTCCATGTATACAGGACGATGTACAGGTGATACACGACTTGACTTAGAGAGCATCAATACTCTTGGCTCAGTCAATAGTTGCTTTAATACTTTAGGTAGTTGGCTAAAACTTTGTGATAATTTATCTTCTTCAGAACCACGTAAGAGACCCAAACCGCTATTACCAATAGCAAATAAATCTAAGGCAGTAGGATTCTTATCCACCTCTACTGCTTGTCCACCTTCTAAGCGATACTCTCGATATCCGAGAAATATAAAATGATCGTCTAATACCCAATCTAAAAACGCCTGTATTTCTTGATGAGAATAAAATGCTTCTGGTAACTGTTTATGAGACAGCTCATCTTTAATATGAGTCAACTGTGCTCGCATCTGTGCCCAATCACCAACGACTGTATCTAGCGTATCAATTTTTGCTCGTAGCATCTGCTGTAAAGATTCTAAGTCTTTGTTATCTTGATAAGCAATCTCACAATGAATCAAAGACAGATGAGACGTCGCACTTTCATTGGCACTTTCAATATGCGTAATTTGATCATTATCATCACGTTCAACATTGATAATAATATTATAAGTACGATGAATATCGATACCTTCCGCTTCTAAGCTCATCAAAATTGTATCGACTAGGAAAGGTCGATCATAAGCCACAATTTGAATAACTGTGTGCGAGCTGTGAAAGTGCTGCTCTTCCGCTTTGGGGTTCAACACTGTCAATTGCGGGTAATTGCCTTCATAAGCTTTAAGCAGGGTAAAATGATGCAGCGCCATACCTGCTAGATCAGCATTATTGATATTTTTTGCCACTTCTTGATGCAAAGGTTGGTAGTAGCTATGAATAAAGTGATCAAATAGCGATTTGTCTTTTTGTACGTAACTGGTAGCAATATCGCTTATTTGGCTGATGCGCTCTGTTGCGATACTGAGAGAGTTTGGCATTTTATTTTTTCCTTTTTTATAGGTTTGGTTGATCCATTATTTATGTAAATTAAGTCATGCGTTTACTTACTAATACTGCCTGCATATATTGAATGTTGTTTATGCCGCGATGCAGTATATCCATTTATAAAAATTATTCTGTTTTTTATTACTTTTTTACGTTTCTCCCCTGTTTCTATTTTAATGTCATAGGGCTAAGTGATATTCAAGTGACCCTCACCCCCTTAATTTATTGAAGTGTAACGTAACTAAGGCGCTAGCAGACGTTTGCAACTTCATTTCATGAATTAGCAAGACATCAATAACCTTTTCTAATGAAACAGCTTTCGAATTTATAGGTGACTGCGCACTAGTAGGTGGATACTCATGGCAATCAGTACGACTTTTTTGTTAGAATATGCCGATGTATTTACGAGTGTGTGACTCACTCATTATTAATTTTAACGCTAAGGGCGAGACGTATGATGAATATTTTGGTGATTGGCTCAGGTGGTCGCGAACATGCGCTAGCATGGCAGTGCGCAAAAGACGATAAAGTCGATAATGTTTACGTCGCTCCTGGTAACGCTGGTACTGCACTTGAGCCTAAATGTCAGAATATTACTTTAGAACCAGTCGCTGGTGCTGATGAACACAGTGCTGTAATAAGTTTTTGCCAAGATAATGCTATCGACATGGTTATCATTGGACCAGAAGCACCTTTAGTCACAGGAATCGTTGATGCCTGCCGTGATGCTAATATCAAAGTATGGGGCCCGACTGCTTACTGTGCACAACTAGAAGGCTCAAAAACTTTCGCCAAAGAGTTTATGGCACAGAACAACATTCCAACGGCTGCTTATCAAGGTTTTACAGAAGCAACGGCTGCCAAAGCCTATGTTAGTAAACAAGGCGCGCCAATTGTTATCAAGGCTGATGGTTTAGCGGCTGGTAAAGGCGTCATCGTTGCCGAAACTATCGAGCAAGCACATGAAGCAATCGACGACATGCTAGCAGACAATAAATTTGGGGATGCGGGCAGTCGTGTGGTTATCGAGCAGTTTTTACAAGGCGAAGAAGCCAGCTTTATCTGCATGATTGATGGTGACAACATCTTACCGATGGCAACCAGTCAAGATCATAAGCGAGCCTTTGAAGGTGATACAGGACCGAACACTGGTGGCATGGGTGCCTACTCTCCTGCACCAGTTGTGACTCAGGATGTACATGACAAGGTCATGAGCCAAGTCATTCAGCCGGTGGTTGATGCCATGAAAAATGCTGGACATCCTTATACTGGATTTTTATATGCAGGCCTTATGATTGATGACGCAGGTGACCCTTATGTTATCGAGTTTAACTGCCGCTTTGGTGATCCAGAGACACAGCCCATTTTGATGCGTCTACAGTCTTCAATGGTAGATTTGGTCGAACAAGGACTGGCTGGTCAATTGCCTAGTGAGGCTAAATGGGATAAACGCCCTGCTCTGGGCATTGTTTTGGCGTCTAAAGGCTATCCAGAAACGTCTTCAAAAGGCGATGTTATTACTGGCTTACCAGCGTTAGGCAGCAATGATGACAATGCTGTGAAAGTATTCCATGCGGGCACTGCATTTTCTGACAGTAATGCTGGAGATTCTGAGAAAGAAGTCATTACCAACGGTGGTCGTGTGCTATGCGTAACGGCATTAGCAGACAATATTGCTGATGCTCAACAAGCAGCACTAGTTGTAACAGGTGCGATTAGTTTTGATGGTGCGCAATATCGCCGTGATATCGGTCACCATGCTGTTACTCGTGAAAACGCTCAATAATTGAGTGGTTTGTCTTAAATTAATAAAAAATTCTGCACTCTATTATTTGACCTAGCATGATGCTAGGTCTTATTTTTTTTAGATTAAAAATATAATATAGTCAAATCCATATGAATCCGCTACATCGTCATCCTCGCTGACCGTACTAATGTATCGCTTGCACTCGGTTTCCTTGTGTCGAAGTTATTTGAACTCAACTATATTAATGATCCTGCTGTTTTTCTAAAATTTAGCTTTCTAAAAATACTTATTTCTACAAAATTATATATTGTAAAACAACGTCGTACAGAGTAACTGCTATTAGCCTCTATGAGGCATCAACCAAGTACGTTTTATATGATACAATTTTGTACCTGTATATCGTATCTCCCTTGATTTGTAGTTCCCTTACCCACAAATCAGTACCAACTGACTGAATGATTATATTTATGGCAAATGATACGTCTAAATCGTCTAACAATAAGCAATCAATCGATACCCTAAAAACGTCAGGCTTTGAGCGTCGAATGTCGATTGCCAAAACATCTTTAAATATTGGTCGTCGTTGGGCAGGTAATAGCGTGTCTGGTATGTTCTTAGGTAAAGAAGCACGTACAGCTCGCAACCAAGCTTTTATGGAAGATCAAGCTACTTATCTTGCGGCAGAGCTTGGTAAGTTAAAAGGCTCTGTGGTAAAAATTGGTCAGATGTTAGCGATTTATGGCGAGCATATTTTGCCTCCCGAAATCACACGTGCATTGCAAACGCTTAACGATAATACCGCCACACTATCATGGCCAACGATTGAACAAACCTTACGTAGATTATTAGGCGATAAGTTAAATGACCTAGAGGTAGATCCAATTCCTATTGGAACCGCGTCACTTGCTCAAGTTCACCGTGCAACCGTATTAGAAACTGGTGAGCAAGTCGTGCTAAAAATACAATACCCTGGTGTGGCAGAAGCTATCAATTCAGATCTGTCTTTATTCAAGCAATTACTAAAAGTTAGTAATATTGTGCCGCAAACCCGTTCACTCGATGCGTGGTTTGAAGAGATACGCGACCTACTCCATCATGAAGTTGATTACGAAGCGGAAGCGGAGACCACAGAGCGTTTTTATGAGCGTCTCAGTCATGATTCACGTTATATAGTGCCTAAAATCAATCGAAACTACTCAAAAAAACGCCTATTGTGTATGTCTTATGAGCCTGGCATCACGGTAGTTTCCGAAGAGTTGCAGATGCTGTCTCATGAGCGTCGTAACGCGATTGGTCAAGCCGCTATTGAAATTATGATGCAAGAGATATTTGTTTGGGGCGAAATGCAAACTGATCCAAACTTTGGTAACTATTTGGTGCGCGTCAGTGATGACAAAGATGATATAGATAGGTTGGTATTATTGGATTTTGGTGCAATTCGTCAATTTGATAAACATCTATTGACCATTGCCCATGGTTTATTAAAAGCAGGTTATCATCATGACCATCAGGCAATGGTACTAGCGATGACTGGTTATGACTTCTTTGATAGCATGAGCGATAAAGTTAGATCGGATGTAGCTTCGCTGTTTTTGCTGGCGACAGAACCTTTTAGTGACCCTACTATAAACCCAGATATTCCAACTGACAGCTTGGATCAGGATAATCGTTATATTTGGGCCAACAGTAAACTGCATTCACGTCTATCAACTAAAGCATCAAAAGCCATGCAGTCTTTTGAATTTAATCTCCCACCAAAAGAATTTATGTTTATCAGCCGAAAATTTATTGGTGCGTATACTTTTTTGACAGTTTTGGACGCACATACCTACTCTGATAAGTTGGTAAAGCCCTTTTTATAGATTAAACGACGCACGATTTTTGAACTGCCCTTTAGTGGCAGTTTTTTTATGTATGGTTTTTTTTGCTTAGGCTATTTTATATTTTATTAAATAGATATACCTTAATCATCTGTCACCGTTTATTTTTATTACTTAGGCTATTTTTCTTCGTCAACACTCTCAATTCGCCAATCATCAAACCTTGTTTTATAGCCTTCTGGCTTAAAAATGCTCAGCTCCCAGCATGTCTCTCCACGCGCTAGATACTTGACTTCAAAATGTGTACGCTGACTGTCTGCCGCTACTTTATATCGAGTGTTTGGTAAGCACCATACCCTGGTTGCCTGCTGCTCTGCATTATCCATATATGCTTCAATATTGGTGACTAGCACAACTTCCCCGCCTACCTGCAAACGTGACAATAGAAACTCAAAAAAAGGCATATTCAACCATTGCTGATTGGGGTTATGCTGTTCAGGATTGGGATAAAGAATAAAGATTTTTACCAAACTGCTTGGTTTGATAGCATGCACTGTCCATGCAATGGCATCAGCATGAATCGCATCTAAGTTCGGTGAAGATTGTATTGCTGCTAGTTTGGCAAACGCTTCGAATTTGTTGCGTGTACGCTCAATCGCTATCAAATGCTTATCAGGATTGTGTGCTGCAAAACCAAGCGCATGCTTGCCCTTCCCTGCACCAATCTCTAATACCAAAGGGCTATGATTTTTATTATTAATGATATCTGGAATGATAAAGTCACGCGGTGCTGAGAGCTTTTGCGGTTGAAATACTCGCAATTTTTGATGCGTAAGCTCAATATTGTCAGTCATCTACTATCCTTAAAATATTTGTCTTTTGCCATTATTTGACCACATGCTATTATATAGTTAATCGGCTTTAATAGCAGGATTTGCCGTTTACTATTATTTGATATAATTTTTTGCTTAGGCTATTACTAATTTTCCTATTATTGGTTTTCTTCATGTCCCAATACTATTAAACCAGCTATATTTATTCACGATGTTTATTATACAAAAATCCTCGAGGATGCTCTCACACTTATTATGACCGAACCTACTCCCAACATATCTCCGAAGACTTATCCTTGCCCACGTTGCAACACTCAAACTGCATGGCAGGACAATAAATACAAACCGTTTTGCAGTAAGCAATGCAAACTGATTGATTTGGGCGCATGGGCAAATGAAGATTACACTTTGCCTGCGGAAACCACGCCTTTCTCTGACGAACTATAACTTCTAATTTTTTTATTCACTTATCATCCTAAGGATGTTTTACATGTCTGCTACTTACTTGATGCCCACTTACAACCGTCAACCGATTAGCTTTACACGCGGTTCAGGCAGTTGGTTATACACAAAAGATGACACGCCTTATTTAGATGCACTAACTGGCATTGCAGTTTGTGGACTGGGGCATTGCCACCCACATGTGACTGATGCCATTCGACAGCAAGCATCCATCTTGGTGCATACCAGTAACTTATTCGGTATCGACTGGCAAGAACGTGCAGGAGAAATCCTATGCACTGCCGCTCAGATGGACAGTGTGTTTTTTGCCAATAGTGGTGCTGAAGCAAACGAAGCGGCATTAAAAATGGCACGATTATATGCACATAAACAAGGATTCAAACGTCCAAAAGTCATTGTTATGGAGCATTCATTTCACGGTCGTACGCTACTCTCATTATCAGCCACTGCCAATCCCAAAGCGCGCGAAGGCTTTTATACATTAAATGAAGACTTTATTCGCGTACCATTTGGTGACATTGCGGCCATCCAACAGGCGGCACAAGATCACGATGAGATTTGCGCTATTTTTGTAGAGCCCATACAAGGTGAAGGTGGTCTCAATACAGCGGCCAATGGCTTTGCTTATCTTGAAGACTTACAAGCAGAATGTGAAGCTCATAACTGGTTGTTTATGATAGATGAGGTACAAACAGGTAATGGCCGTACTGGTAAGTATTTCGCTTATCAACACAGCAATGCACGCCCTGATGTGCTAACGACGGCTAAAGGGTTGGGTAACGGTTTCCCAGTTGGTGCTTGTATGGTAAGTGGCCGTGCCAATGGCTTATTTGGCGCTGGTAGCCATGGTTCAACTTATGGTGGCACGCCGTTGGCCAGTCGCGTGGTTCATAGTGTGTATGACGTATTAGCCAACAGCGATATTATGAATAACGCGGTCACCGAAGGGTTGTTTATTCGTGAGACGGTAGTCGATACGCTAGGACAGTATGACATCAGCAGTCGCGGTGCCGGTATGATGATTGGTATTGTATTACCTGAAGACATGGACTGTAGCCAGCTCGTAAATCGTGCTCGTGATGAACAGAATCTAATCATCAATGTCACAGGCGGTCATGTAATACGCTTATTACCGCCGCTTAATATGAATCGTGATGAAAGCACACAGGTGGCTGAGCGTTTGATCAACTTATTAAAACCTTCTGTTTAAGAGGTGGTTTTTTAAGACAGGTATACTCAAGTATGCCTGTTTTATTTCACCAACCGTTAAATATAAAAAAAGACATAAGCTTATCGGCTTATGTCTTTTTTATGGGCTAATAAGAAAAATTATGAACGGGCTTCAAACGCATCCTCAAAGATACCAACGATTTGTTCGTGATTTGCTTGAACAGGGTTAGTTAAACCACATACGTCTTTAAGTGCATTGGTCGCTAACTCGTCGAAATCTTCACGTTTAACACCAAGCTCTTTTAACGACTTCGGAATATTGACAATATCTGCCAGTTTTTTAATCGCGTCAATTGTATTCAAACCCGCTAAGTCGCTATTATTGTCACTTAAAATCTGACCAACGGTATTCAACCTTTCTGTAGCCGCTGATTCATTGAATGCTTCGACATGTGGTAATAGCAGCGCATTACATACACCATGCGGTAAATCATACATGCCACCTAATTGATGAGCCATTGCATGAACATAACCAAGTGATGCATTGTTAAATGCCATTCCTGCTAAGAATTGAGCATAGGCCATGTTTTCTCGAGCGACCATGTTTTTCGGTTCTTTTACGGCGGTCGGTAAAGAAGTTGCTATGAGCTCAATAGCTTTGACAGCACAGGCATCTGTAATCGGGCTGGCACCTGTAGATACATAAGCCTCTACTGCATGGGTCAATGCATCCATACCAGTCGCCGCCGTCAAACCAGCAGGCATATTAGACATGATACCAGAATCGTTAATCGACAAAATAGGCGTGACATTGGTGTCAACTATCGCCATTTTAACATGGGTATTCTCGTCTGTAATAATACAGAAGCGGGTCATTTCAGAGGCAGTACCTGCGGTGGTATTGATGGATACTAACGGCAGTTGAGGTTTTTTTGATTGGTCAAGGCCTTCATAGTCTTCAATCTTGCCACCATTGGTTGCAACCAATGCGATTGCCTTAGCACAGTCATGAACCGACCCGCCACCGAGCGATATCATCAAATCTGCATCAAATGATTTTAGTTCTGCAAGTCCTGCATCGACATTACCGACTGTTGGATTAGGCTGAACTTCGGTAAAAATTTTGACTTTTATGCCTTTTGATTCAAGGGGTTTTGTGACTTGATCTACGACACCGATCTTTTCGAGAATACTGTCAGTAACGATGAATATCTTTTTACAGTTGAGCTTTTCTAGGGTGTGTCCTCATTTTAAAAATGGTGATAAAAATGAGATAAATTGTCGTCAAACAAGGAAAACAGCGCAGATAATATCGAGATATTAGTCAGCTATTTGACGCCGTTTGGCAAGATTTAGCCATTTTTAACCTATTTAGATGGCTATCGATTGAATTGAGGACACGCCCTAGCTGCTCAATACCTTTTTCTAAAGCACCTTCACCGACTAAGTTGCTAGAAGGCATAAAAAATTGTGATAAAGCCATGGTAATATCCTTATTAAGTTAATCTAATTAAAAATTTGGCGTTTAGCTAAATAGAATAGTAATGATCCACTCCTTTAGACCACCAAAATTATCATATCATAACTTTGAAAAAAACAAATATTAATTTGTTATATTATATCATTATGGTCTATTTATTTACATAAGTGTTGTGAATCTTACTTCTAAGTAGAATACTTAAAAAAGTATGGTCCGTTAAGCAATCAATTTAGCCCACTCTGAAAATGGGTTATTCATCAACTGCCAATTTTTAGGACCTTGGGCCATTTCCTCATCGTTGAGCAAGCAATCATTGAACTTATCGATAAGATCTGACTCATCCATTTCTATACCAATCAACACAATTTCCTGACGGGCGTCACCTGTACTCTCGTCCCAATTACTTTCTATGATGTCACGATTCTGCTGATCTTGTGGCCACTCCTCTTCAGGAACTGTTGCCCACCAGTACCCAGCCAGACCATGTCTGGCCATCGCACCGGCTTGTGACCAAGAACCTGCCAGCTTAGGATTAGACGCGAGCCAAAAGAAACCTTTTGAGCGCACCACACCTTTCCATTCTGTATTAATAAAATCGTAAAAACGCTGCGGATGAAAGGGACGACGGGCTCGATAAACAAAACTACTGATGCCATACTCCTGTGTCTCTGGTATATGCTCTCCCCTAAGCTCTTTTAACCAGCCTGGTGCCTCAGAGGCTGCCTCAAAATCAAATAAGTTGGTATTCAAGAGCTTATCTAAATTGACCTGACCAAACTGAGAAACCTCAATTTTAGCTCGTGGATTTAAGGAATGAATAATCGCTAGTAGTCTTTCTTTCTCGTCATCTGAAATCAAATCCACTTTATTCAACACAATGACATCACAAAATTCAATTTGATCAATCAGCAAATCAACCACGGTACGCTCATCTTCCTCACCTAGTGACTCACCTCGAGATTGTATGCTGTCATAAGAGCTGTAATCTTTTAAAAAATTAAAAGCATCAACGACAGTAACCATGGTATCTAAACGAGCAAATTCATTCAGGGAGAAACCATCGTCATCTTCAAAAGTAAAAGTTTCTGCCACAGGTAACGGTTCAGAAATGCCTGTTGATTCGATAACCAGTTGATCAAAGCGATTGTCTTCTGCCAGACGTCGTACCTCTATCAACAAGTCTTCTCGCAAGGTGCAACAAATACAACCATTGCTCATCTCAACCAGCTTTTCATCGGTTCGGGACAGCTCGGCCCCACCGTCTCTGACCAATGCTGCATCAATATTTACTTCAGACATATCGTTTACGATAACCGCTATGCGCCTACCCTCACGATTATTCAAGATATGATTGAGTAGCGTGGTTTTACCTGCGCCTAAAAACCCAGACAACACTGTCACAGGCAGTTTTTTTTCGATGGCTAAAGAATTACTCATTGGCTCTCTCTTCTCTATCAATTTATATATAGTCAAATCTATATAAATCCGTCACATTGTCATCCTCGCTAACCATACTAAGGTATGGCTTGCACTCGATTTGCCTGTATCGAAATTATTTGAACTCAACTATATTTGTTATCAAAATCTGTTATCAAATATGCTTAAAGAATACTGCTTCTTAAATACTGGTTCTTAAATATGGTCATAACAAATTAGAATCCTTTAAAAATAGTGAAAATAGTGAAAATAGTGACGATTAGTCTAGAGTCTGTTGAGTATTCAAATTGAGACAGACAAGCAAGGAGAGGATCTACTACGATGATCAGGACCCCATGTGCGATAACCAGCACTATCAATATGAATTTGTCCAGAACTGTAAACTCCAAGCCCCATGTTTAACGCCGCTCCCTTCTCCTGCCAAAACGTACAAAGTCTTTTTTTAGTTTCTATAATCTGTATTGTCTCTAATGTATCTGGCGCTTCGCTTCCAATACGAAAATCTATGGCAGTATTCAATACGTGACGCGAGGTATCAGCACCTTTGGCGCAGCGGTTCAAATTAAAATTTCGATAAACGGATGTGACGGTAAAATCACGAACCACCTTGTCATCGACAAGCACTTTCATTATTTGAAGTGTGGGGACAATATTTGACCATAACTCTGTAGGTGGTATTTCAAACTCTGCGGCACCGCATTTTTCCCAGTCTCTAGCACTTTGAAAAAACTCATGATCTGGTACGTAGCCAACCAACCCCTTACTTTTTAAAAAAGAAGTGTATTCCATAGCCTGTTGCTGATTGACGCTGTCACTTAGCCATATACGGTAAGTGTCTGGAGTTTGTTTTTGATGAACTAGCTCTGAATTTTGTACTGAAGGCAAATGCACTAATGGGTCTTTTGCTTGTCTATGGGCGAATTTTTCACGTGACTGGTTGACCAAGTTTTTTTCTGAATGGCTCTGATTTGAATAATCATGGTTTGAGTGATTGCTTGGCATGACTGTCGGCACATACTGACTATCAACAGACTGATGGGCACAAGCTGTTAGAAAACATATAGGATAAAAAACGGAGCACAGAATAAAGACACTATATTTCATTTGAAGCCATCTACATTAAAAATGCACAGGTAAAACAGCAAGCATCGCTATACTTGCTAAGTATTTAGTTATGTTATAACATAACATTTTACAATTCAACTGAGTTTTGCATATTAATGATTAATGATCTTCCTGATATTTCTGCGAACCTAAAAGCACCGCCCAATTCTGCTTGTTTAGACTGGGTCGGCATGGAACATATAGCCCTACCTATTTATATTGAAAACACACTTTGTCCAAGCGATATAAGCGCTTTTGTTAGCCTAGATGATCCTGCTATCAAGGGCATCCATATGTCTCGGTTGTATATCAAGTTACTAGAATTGGCCAAATTAAAAAACCTTAATACCTCCCACCTCAAAGAGACATTGCAGGGCTTTCTCAACAGCCATAAGGGGTTATCTAATCATGCAAAGCTACATATAAAAAGCCAGCTATACGTCGAACGGCCAGCATTAATCAGTCCGCTAACTGGCTGGAAGAGTTACCCCTTTGAGCTATCCTGCCAGCTTATTGACCGTCAGTTTTTCGTGGAAGTTCAGATTGAGGTTCCTTACTCATCTACTTGCCCTTGTTCGGCGGCCCTATCACGCAGCTTAATTCAGCAGCAGTTTCAAAAAGCCTTATCCGAAGAGCGATTCGATCTGACCAATGCAGCAGAAGTTATCGATTGGTTAGGGACTACCGAGGCCATTGTTGCAACACCGCACAGCCAGCGTAGCGTCGCTCAATTACAGTTTAAGCTATCCACTGCTGTATCTGAATTGTCGCTCATCGCCCTCATTGACCAAGCAGAACACGCCCTTGCCACACCTGTACAGACAGCGGTAAAGCGTGTCGATGAACAGGCTTTTGCACTGGCAAACGGACAAAACTTGATGTTCTGCGAAGATGCAGTACGGCGGCTACATCATACATTCTTGGACTATGCCAATATTTTAGGATTTAAATTCAAAGTCATTCATGCAGAAAGCCTGCATGCCCATGACGCGGTCGCAGAAGGCTCATGGCAATGGTAAATACAAACACGTCTATTTTTCTGACCATGGAACACGGCAAAAAAGGCCAAGAGTACTGCTTTGATACGGTTATGAGTCATATTCCTTGGAATGACCAAGGATTAATAGCCGCAATCGCACAAGACGTGCAGACCAAAGAGGTGTTAATGATGGCTTGGGTCAATGCCGAGGCACTCATAGAAACCTTAACCACTAAAAGGGTCTGCTATTGGTCACGTTCCAGACAAACCTTATGGCGAAAAGGAGAAAGCTCTGGGCACCATCAGCAGCTGATCGATGCCAAATTAGATTGTGATGGTGATGCGGTCTTGTTTTCCGTTCAGCAGCATGGCGCTGCCTGTCATACTTTTCGACCCAGTTGTTTTTATCTAGGCTTAGAATTGACACGAGTATCAATCTTAAGCAATCCTTTATCCAATACCAATAAGACCTCTTATGATTCGTAAAAACCCATCCGGCGACCTTCCTATCATTCACCAAACGGCCTATGTCGACCAAACGGCTATTATTTGCGGCAAAGTGATTATTCACGCCAATGTCTTCATTGGGCCTTATGCCGTGATCCGTGCTGATGAAGTAGATGCACAAGGTGAAATGGAACCTATCATCATCGGTGCCAACTCAAACATTCAAGACGGAGTGGTTATTCACTCTAAAGCTGGAGCTGCCGTCACCATAGGAGAAAACTCTTCTATCGCTCATCGCTCTATCATTCATGGACCTTGCGAAATTGGACATCATGTCTTTATTGGCTTCAATAGCGTTTTGTTCAATTGCAAAGTCGGTAATAGAAGTGCCGTGAGACACAATGCTGTGGTTGACGGACAAGACTTACCTAATAGTTTTTATGTTCCCGCTATCAGCCATATTCATGCCACGACTGACTTGAGTGACTTCCCCCCGATGGACATATCTATTAGCGAGTTTTCAGAAAGTGTGGTGAGTACCAACATCGAGCTGGTGCAAGGATATAAGGCCTTACATAATGAGTTTTAGTAACCTAACATTTGATAATCTACCAAAAATCATCATTCGTAATGCTGTGATCGTAAATGAAGGCATTCAAAAAACGAGTGATGTACTGATAGAAAATGGCCGCATCCAAAAAATACAATCCAGTATTACAGGTATCTCTGATGCAAAAAACATCGATGCTGAAGGTGGCTGGCTCA
Organism: Psychrobacter sp. AOP5-GZ1-6; assembly: GCF_052376345.1. Taxonomy (NCBI): domain Bacteria; kingdom Pseudomonadati; phylum Pseudomonadota; class Gammaproteobacteria; order Moraxellales; family Moraxellaceae; genus Psychrobacter; species Psychrobacter sp. AOP5-GZ1-6. The sequence goes on from NZ_JBQSVP010000011.1 coordinate 42,748, forward strand.
TTCCAGGGATGATTGATGACCAAGTACACTTTAGAGACCCTGGGGCACCGCAAAAAGGCACTGTAAAATCAGAATCGATGGCAGCGGTAGTTGGTGGTATCACAAGTTATATGGACATGCCCAATACACAGCCTGCGACACTGGATTTGAATGCACTTCATCAAAAGAAGCTAAACGCTGCCACGCATAGCATGGCAAATTACGCTTTTCACTTCGGTGTCAGCGCCGACAATATAGATATCATCGAACACCTAGACCCTAAGCTCGTTAGTGGCGTTAAAGTGTTTATGGGCGCATCGACAGGTAACATGCTGGTCGATGACCCACAAACCCTAGAGCGCTTATTTTCAAATGTACCCACTATCTTACTGACCCATTGCGAGTCAACGCCTCGTATCAGAACGCGTGAGCAACACTATAAAGAAAAATACGGTGACGACATTCCTGCTGTAATGCATGCCCGTATTCGTGACAAACAAGCTTGCTTTGAAAGCTCAAGCATGGCGGTTGCGTTGGCTGAAAAATACGGTACGCAGCTACACGTATTGCATATCACCACAGCCAAAGAGATTCGTCTGTTTAAAAACCTACCACTCGATAAAAAGCATATTACCGCTGAGGTTTGTGTGCATCATTTAAGTTTTGATGATACGGATTATGAAACATTAGGACACCTCATCAAATGTAATCCAGCCATCAAAACAGCACAAGATCGTCAAGCGTTGATCCAAGCGGTATCAGAGTCCAATCGTTTGGATATTATTGGCACTGACCACGCACCGCACACTTGGCAGGAAAAGCAGCAAAGTTACTTCAATGCACCAGCTGGATTACCCCTTGTGCAACATGCTTTACCTGCACTGATGGAGTTGGTTGCGGACAAACAGATGAGTATCGAAACCATGGTACGCAAGACATCGCATCAAGTGGCAGACTTGTTTCGTATTAAAGACCGAGGCTATATACGTGAAGGCTATTGGGCAGATTTAGTATTGCTCAAAGAAAACAAAGAAAAAGTCATGGTCAGTGACACTCATAACTATATGCACTGTAACTGGACGCCTTTTGCACATAAAGCTTTTCGATATTCTGTAGCCACCACCATCATCTCAGGACAGCTTGCATGGCATCAAAACCAGCTGTTCCCAAACTGCCGTGGTCAATCTCTTGAGATCGACCGTTAGGGTCTATTGAACATTCAACAAACGCTAATCACTATAATTACTAATTGATAGATTACTTATGAATATCCAAATAACCAGTCACCAAAACGCTCAGCAACTTTCAATTGACGACCCTATATCGATTGCGACTTTACTAGCAATCTATAAACCGCCTGCTTATAAAAAGGTGTTTTTGGCTAAAGTTGATAGCCAATATGTTGACTTACAACATCTTATAACTGAAGACTGTCACATCCAGCTGATCACCGCTCAAAATGATGAGGCGTCGATACTGCAACGCGATTCATTTGCTTATCTGCTGGCAAGGTCGGTTTTACACTTATATCCAAACGCCAAACCTGTACAGTATCAAACTACAGATACTGGTTTTTATTATGACTTTGCAGAGACGCCTAATTTCAACGAAGATCATCTCCATGAAATCTCAAACGTCATGCAAGACATGGTTCAAAAAAAGCAGCCTATAGCAAGTGGCTATATTTCTCTAGCTGATGCTGTCACTTACTTTAGCTTAGAGAACCCACTGAAATCAGAATACTTAAAACAATGTATTTTAAAGCAACAAAGCTTAAAGCAACATAGTTTGAAGCAGTGTAGAGAACAGAGCGCATCGATAACGACTTTGTTTCAACCACATACACATAATGGCAGTGGTAGCATGAAAGATGTTTATCTGTCCCCTTTGGTTGCAAATACTTCATTTTTGCCACACTTCAAAATTACTCATGTATCAGGCGCCTATTGGCAAGGTGACGCGAGTCAACCTATGCTACAACGAATATATGTCACCTGCTGGGCTGCTCGAAAACAACTGACCGATTATTTGAAACAACAAGCAGAAGCAGCAAAAAGAGATCATAGAAAACTGTCACAGCAACTGGATTTATTACACTTTGACGAACGAGCCCCAGGGGCTGTTTTTTGGCATGCGAAAGGATGGAAAGTCTTTCAATTACTAACGGGATATTTGCGTCATCAACAAGAAGAAGCAGGATACACTGAGGTCAATACACCGGATGTCATGGATCGCGAATTGTGGGAGATTTCAGGGCATTGGCAGAATTACAAACAGCAAATGTTTTCGGTAGAAACCCCTGACGAAAAAACCTACGCGTTAAAACCGATGAGTTGTCCCGGTGCAGTCTGTCTCTATGGTCATGATCTAAAAAGCTATAGAGAACTGCCTCTCAAAATGGCAGAGTTTGGTAAAGTTCACCGTTATGAGCCTTCAGGTTCGCTGCACGGCTTGATGCGCGTTCGGCATTTTACTCAAGATGATGCGCATATATTTTGTACCAAAGATCAGCTTCTATCAGAGTGTGTCAGTACCATCCGCTTGATTTATAAAATCTATCAGCATTTTGGATTTGATAATATTTCTATCAAAGTATCTACCCGTCCAAAAAACAGAATAGGATCTGAGCAAATATGGGACTTTTTAGAACAGACCCTAATTCAGTCTTTACAAGACATTGATATCGCTTATGAGGTCAGTGAAGGAGAAGGCGCATTTTATGGCCCTAAAATAGAATTCACGCTAAAAGACGCGATAGGCAGAGAGTGGCAATGCGGCACTATTCAAGTAGATTTAAACCTGCCAGAGCGCTTTGATCTTAGCTATATTAACGAAGATAACCAAAAACAAAGGCCGGTGATGCTACACCGCGCTATATTTGGTTCGCTTGAGCGGTTTATCGGTATTTTGATTGAGCATTACGCAGGTCACCTACCCTTTTGGCTTGCTCCTGTCCAAGTGATGATAATCACTATTTCTGAAAATCAGCAGGCTTATGCCAATCAAGTTTTAAAGCAACTAAAAGATTTATCGTTGCGAGTGGAATGTGACTTTGGTAGAGACAAACTTGGCTATAAAATTCGCAAGCATACCTTACAGAAAATACCATTTATTTTACTGATTGGAGAAAAAGAGTTAGAGCAATCTAGTGTTAGAATCCGTACCAGTAAAGGTACGGACTTAGGATTACTGCCGATAGATGAATTAGCAGGTTTTTTTGTAACAACAGTGGGCAGCCAAACTGCAGATGAGTACATTAAAGAAACGATAGTCAGTTAAACTGAATAAAGAGGCTGTTTATCATATACCTCTTAGGGTGTGTCTTCATTTTAGGCACGCTCTAATGGGCATGAAAGTACTTTTTTAAGACTTCTAAGCAACGAATAATCTTAGCTGGTTGCTGTTCAGCATTCAAGGTAACTGCATATAATACAAAGCTTGGTAATTGATACCCTGTCAAAACTTCAACGAGCTCACCACTTTCAAGCTCTTTTTTGATATCCATTTCCATCATTCTTACCAAACCATGACCTTCTTTGGCCAAAGTAGTTGCCATAAAGACATTATTGGTATAAATGTGTGAGTTCATTTTTATGCGCGTTTTTTTGCCACTTTCTGTTTGAACCATATCAATCTGGTTAGCATCCTTCATGATTTCAATACAAATTAGCTGATGATTTGCTAGATCTTTAGGTGTTTGTAGCTTAGCATGTTGGCGTAGATATTGTGGTGAGGCAACGAGCATCTGACGCACATCAGTCAGTGGATGATTACTCAGGCTGGAGTCGTTTATCGAAGGACTCATACGGATTGCAATATCAATGCGCTCATCAATCATATCAACATAATGGTTGTCTGCCAGATAAGTGAGACTCAGATCATCATGTGCCGCCATCCACGTAGAGAGTGCAGGCAAAATATGATTGACACCCAACTCAGGAGTTGTCGCCACACGCAAGCTACCCGCTAACTCATCACGCAACTGATTGACTTTAATTTTACCTTGTTCAGCAGCACTCACCACATCCTTGGCTGCTTCATAAAAGCTTTCACCAGCTTCTGTTAGACTAAGTTTTCGGGTTGAACGATGAAGCAGTACCACACCCAAATCATTTTCTAAGGAACGAATTTGTTGGCTGACTGCACTGGTAGTAATACCTAGCTCACGAGCTGAACCACTAAAAGAACCGTGTCCGACCACACTGGCGAACACGGCCATACCGCGTAAATTCTCTAACATACTTTCACCTAAGCTGTATTTCAGTTTTTAATATAACTTAACTATTATAACGAATTTTTGGTGGTGTATCAAAAAGTATGCTGGAGTAATAAAAGAAGGGTGACAGCCGAAGCAAGATGATATATTTGAGGTTATGAAGACACAAATAGATATCAGC
>NZ_JBQSVP010000012.1:0-45339 GCF_052376345.1 Psychrobacter sp. AOP5-GZ1-6
TCCTATTGCAGGTACTCAAAATAATCCTATTAAATGTGAGCATTCAGACTTTGTACTAGATGTTATGAATGTTCGAGTCATTGATGGTGATACTTTGGAGGTTATAACACCTAATGGGCAGTCAGAGCGTATACGTTTATTTGGCATCGATGCGCCAGAATCCAAGCAAAGTCATGGTGCCTATAGCACTGAAAAATTACAAGAATGTGTTAATAACACTAATGTTAGTATCGAATGGAAGGAAAGAGACTTTTACAAACGTGTAGTTGGAAAAGTAGTTGCAGATGGAAAAGACTGCAATCTAAATCAGTTGCAGCAAGGAGCTGCATGGCATTATAAAAATTATCAAAAAAACCAAATTGAATACGATCGCTTAGCTTACTCTAACGCTGAGGTAACTGCACGTACTGAAAGTCGCGGATTATGGGCTAAGCTTGATGTAGTAGCACCATGGGACTACAGAAAACGCTTGAATAAGAATTATGAGTTTAACAGTACGTTATATGACCTAGAGAAAGCATCTTGTAATACTAATGGTATTATTACAGATAATAATTTAGTTATAGATTAGATTTCTGTCGTGCTATTAATACCAATTAATTACTATTAATAATAAAGATGGTGCTACAGATAGATAATTGGGGCGGTTCATTTTTGGCTTTATTGAAGTGTCCGAGACTAAAAAGATGGTACAACTAACTTGCTTTATTACTTAACCTGCTATTACTAAAAATTATACGAAACCAAAAGTTGCTAATATATAAAGCTACTAGCCTACTGTATATATGTTAATGGAGCATCTTATTAGCACAACTGTTGCATCAATAAAATAATTGAAAATCATATATAACGCTTTATTATGATCAATAATCGACTAATATAAAAGGATTAGCAGCGTTCAAAATAAGTGTAAAGGAGACAGTGTATGCGAGGAGTTAATCTTGTGATAATTATTGGTACCTTGGGGGCAGACCCTGAGGTTCACAAGTTCGGTAACGGTGGTAGCGTAACTAATATCTCTGTAGCCACTAGTGAGCAGTGGACGGATAAGAGCACGGGGCAGAAGCAAGAAAATACCGAATGGCACCGTGTAGCTTTATTTAATAAATTAGGCGAGGTCGCCCAACTACTAAAAAAAGGTATGAGTGTTTGTATAGAGGGGAGTGTGCGCACGCGTAAGTATCAGGATGCTAATGGTCAAGATAAGTATACGACAGAGGTTAGAGCAGATAAGATGTTAGTCTTATCGGATGCAACTGATACTTTTACAACGCAGCCAGAGCAAGAGACAATAGAGGTCAGTACTAAGACAAAGAAAGATGATTTTGTAGCGCCGCCGTTTGCATCTGTAGAGCCACCTGTCAAAAATGATTTTGTACCGCCACCCTTTACCATGGCTAATGACGAAGCAAAACCAAAGGCAAATGCCTTTATAGCACCGCCTTTCTAACTTAGTAAGGTTATAGTATTTAAGAATCATCAGAGTGAATAGCGTGCTTATATTGAGTATACGTATAACATAGAGCGGGCACGGCTCATAGCCACATAAGCTTCATTCTTATTATCGACCAGATCGTTTCGATGTCCAAGAGAGAAAACAATATCATTCTCCAGACCCTTAAATTCTGCGCTCTCCAATAGGCTAATAGCTGCAGGAGGAAAGTGACCAATAGAGTAGTTGTCACAGCGCCTAATAGTGTAATTCTGCGCCAAGCTGCTTTTTAATATGTCTCTTTCAATATCGGGATAGGCATGTACTAAGGTAGACGATAGGAGGATGGTTATTTGAGAATAGTCAATGACGTCTGCATTAATCAGACTATCTATGTCTTTGTCTATTTGGCAGATTAGATCAGCAATATTATCAAAATCTTTACTGATTACCGGCAAGCCTTCTCCTGCTCCTGTAACCCCCATATCTGCATTGAGCCACTCTTTGAGCGTTTGCAAAATCTGTTGCGTATTGCGACAATTGGTCGTCAACGGTACGGTCGCTGGCTGATATCCTTGCAGCCTATCCAATACTGTTAGATCAGTATATCCGCAAAGGCCACTTTGTTGGTTTATATCCATAAATAGGCACCACCTACCATATTCTAACCCGCCATCAAGCAGCTCAGCTAAAGTCGTGACTACCTCCTCATTTAATATATCTTGGGCCTCATCCACTATCAGTACTTCAACAGCCAATTGGCTACGCCGTATAGATGCCTGAATACCTTCAACTGTTTGTATAATTAAATTGGGGTGGGAGTAATGGTATTGCAAATAGCTTTGTAGCCAAGAGGAGTGGCAGACAAGGGCCGTCTTTCTGCCTTGCTGGGCCCAATGCATGGCAAGTCTAACAGCCATAAAAGTCTTACCGGTACCTGCACCACCCGTACATAAGACTCGAGGGTTAGCAACAATAATATTGGTCAGCTGTAATTGAGCTTCTGTTAAAGTCTCTATATTGTCGCTGATAGTGCTGATGATATCGCCTTTATAGACGACCGCTTCAAAGCTCGGTCTTAAGTACTCAACAACTTGGGTGATAGCTGCCTCACTAGCGGTAAGTCCATTATTCTTAGATAACCAATATTTAAATAGTTTGTTTAACCATCCTTGCAAGTCCCTATAAGCTAATGAGCCGCAAAGTACCTCTGCCTCCCATTCTGCTCCTTGCGCAGTGATATTACAGTCTGGAGTGATGACCCCGTACCCTATACTAAACTGATTGATAATATCGTGAGGTAAGTTCGCTTGTAATTTGCGCTGTAGACCATGCAGCGCAGATTGGGCTTGCCGAAAAGGACTCTCAAAACTCTTATCCGTTTTCCCAAAGCGATTGGTAAAGTGCCATTGCCCATTATCACAAGCGACTTGGCCTCCTTTTACTTCCAAAACGTAAAGCCCAGAGGGGCAAATCACTAAGAAATCGATCTCGCCAAATCTTTTGTACTCATGCCAAGTTAGATTTAAAGAGTGTAGGGCGTAGTAAGCGTCGTTTTGATTGGTAAAGGCCTGAGTCAAACGGTCAAATACTTTAAGCTCGGCTTTGCTGTCACCGGGATAAGCCCTGTTAGGTACCATTTTCATATTAAAGCTTACTACGCATAGACTTTTCAGTTTTAGGTTTAATATATTTTAAGCTTTTCATCAAGGCTAAAAACTTCTCTTTCTCAATGATTTCTTTTATAGTAATTTTTTCCTTAGACTTCACCTTTAAATACTTTGCGGTTGTTTCGAAATTATAACTACCATTAGGAAAGCTAACCTCGTAGTCAATACAATCCCACTCATTTTCTTGAATAAGTAATTTTGCTGCCTCTTCCTGTTTTTTATACCAAGCCAATTTTAAATGATGCCGAATAGGCAACGGAAACTCAATAGGTTGCTTAGCTTTAACCTCAATAGAGTCTAATGTAATCTCATTATTGTCAGAAATAATAGGCTGTATAAAGTGTGCCATGAGTAAAGACATAGCTATATTCATATTTGCATAGCCCTTTATCCAGTCAGGAAGCTTAAGCCAACCACAGTTAGCGGCTACCATAATTGCAGTAAGCACCACCTCGATTTCGTTCAGTTTGGCAGTTTCTATTTCAAAAAATCTATCTAAATCGTCAGAATGGAAGAATGAAATGAGCAGTCTATTCAAAGGTCTGGCAGAATAAGTAACCATTAAGTCATCAAAGGATTTATTGCCTAATCCGCCCATGCTAGATAAGTCCTTAACGAACTGTTTGCTATTTTCATCACTAGCTTTGTTCTCTAACATGGTAATAATCGTACTTTTTGAACTTGCTGAGTTACTAGACCGAATAATAATCTCTAAAACTTCAATAAAAATTGCGCTAGCAGGATCCTGAATTAAGGTAGTTGGATTTAGAGTCCAGCTGCAAAAGTTTGCTAAAATATCGTTTAAAGGAGCATTGGGTTCGTTTTCAGAATTATCATTAGACTCTTCAGTTATAGGATGCTTTAAGAGCGTTAATAAAGTTTGTAAGGCGGGTTCGTTGACGTTACCAAGTACGCTTAAAAGTGCATATATAGCGGCAAAAGAGTTGGTTGAAGGGTAGTCGATAGGTAAAGGGTCGTAATTTATAGTCGTAACCGACTCTGGTGACTTCTCTAATTTATTTTTACTCGGTTTAAAGAGCTGCTTACTCGTTGATATTTTATAAAGTGTGAGGTCAACTCCATTAGTATCTTTAGTCTTGTCCACTATTTTCTTTTTGGTTTCATCATTGGGTAGCTTGATAGATTTAATCAGACCAGTAGCCAGAATAGACGGTATTAATACCAATGTGGTATCAAAATTTGCTCTATACTCTTCGTTTTGCAACTGTTCTATACTGGTGGAGCGCCATTGAGCTTCCACCGTAGAATAAATCCAGATATTACCAACATAATCGGTTAGATTTATTTCTAATAGCACTGGCTCCAGTATTTTATTTTCTTCTATACTGTTGTCTCGCGCCCATTGCGGGACACTAGTACCAAAAATAGGAATCCAACCTGGGTAGTCTCCCAAGCTGTCTTTATAGTATTTTCTATCACCTACAAATGCTGTATGGATAATATTCATCGCTAAGTACATCAATAAATTCTGATGGTTCGTCACAAAATACCACTGGCTTGGTAGAGAGTTTGTTTGTTTATTGGACATGTTGTGCTTATCCTTATCTGTTTTGGTAAATAATTCTAATTGCTGTGCCATGAGGTATGCGTAGCCAAAATAGTAGGGTCGTCTGGAAGTAAGGTATTCATCAAAGGATTATTGGTACCTTGTTCTCTTAATAAGAATAACTTTTCACGTGCTCTAGATGTCATAACATAGAAGCGTTTTTTAATAAACTCATGATCCGAGCTGAAGTTTCTATGTTCATCTATATCCGCTAAAAAGACAGTATCAAACTCTAGTCCTTTACACGACTGTGCGTTGATTAAAGCGACTCCCCCCTGAGTGAAGTTTATTTCCATTTCTTTACCATGGCGGTAATAACTGATTACAACCTCATTAAACCTTGCTTCCTGTCGTTGTTGACTTTGTAATTGCTCAAGATACTTATCCATAACTTTATTATTTGGACAAATGATACCAATGAGCTTATCGCTATAGTCCATAGCTTGTATTAAAATACTTTCTGTCAGTTGTGGAAAGTGGTCTGACCGATAGGTGTATAAGCAGGGAATATTGCCATACCTAGCTTCTGGATCTGGTAGTTTAGGAGAAGGGGTGGCTTTATCGACATAAAAACATCTACTAAACTTCGCTATTTGATAGGTATTGCGCCAATTCTCTGTAAGAATATGCACCTCATCGGGCTCCAACCCCATGATGGTCTGCAATTCTTTGATACTGCTGCAATCCTCCTTGATTTGTTGGTTTTGATCAGCCACGACAAAGAAATCTTCAAAAAATAAATTGACTAAAGCTTCATAGAACTGCGGTGGCATATCTTGACCCTCATCAATAATAAGAGTAGAGAGATAGTTGGTATTTTCGCTTTGATTGTTTTCATCATCCATAAAGCTAGCGGTTTGTGAAATGACTTGTTGCCAGTCTATCTCGGAAAAGCCATTTTTCTGCTCTATCTTAGGAACAGATTGAGAGAATAACTCTCTGTAGAGCTTATACAGCCAACTCTGCCACTGCACATTATGCAAACCCTCACCAAATAACTGCTCATTAGATTTTAATAGAGTATGGTTATAAGCCAAGCATTTATAAGGCTGATTTTCTCTAGCTAAGCGCCGTGCTCTCATTAAAGCAACTACAGACTTGCCGGTACCAGGCCCACCAGCCACAAGATGCTGTCCTTCCAAAGGTAAGTCAATAATAGCATCTTGCTCTTTGGTCAAGTCATCAATGTCAGGTAGTTTAAAACGTCTAGGGGCCATGCTCATAGGTCCTTATTATTATGATTTAGGTTTGATAAGGGTAAGTATCGATGGTAAGTTAATAGCGTTATTGCCTTTGATAAATATACGATCCAACAGAATATTGCCGCAAAAACAACTGGTCTCAGGTAATAACTCACAAGCATGGCAGGCGGCTTTATTTAACAGTCCTACCCCTTGACCTTCATGGCTTGCACACACAGGGTCTAAGGAGCACCATCGAGCCTTCTCAAAAGCTTTACTTATGATCTTTTCTAAGCGCTGTGGTTGCGCAAGTTCTGCTAGGCCTCCCAAAGTACCATCTACATCAGGAATAGCCACATAAATTAAAATACCTGCCATAGTAAGCTCTTCACTTTGCGAGGCATATATTCTCTCTTTTAAGGAAGCTGAAGGGTAACCCGCTTGAATTTCTAACTCTTTAATTAATAGATGAGATAGGGCATGTAAAAACATGAATCTAGGAGAGATGGCAATATCAGGGTCAAACTGGATATTTGTCTTAGCGTATCGAGCAATAAAGTCTTGAGTACGCGCTTGAACAGCGGGTATTTTTTCCCATTCTGCGACTATATCTTCATTAAAACCAACAAATATACCTTCACCGTAAAGTTCAAGCGCAGGTAGCCAGTCAGTTTCTTCATTTATCGCCGGTGGTACAATGGTAACTTCTTCATCACCCATCTCTCCTCCGCGAGTGAACCCTTTGAATACCATGATTTCTTTAAGCTTTCTAATCTCTACTACGCTAGTAATAAGTTGATTTAATTTACTACTGATACTTTCGCTATTTCTGTTTTGCAAAAACGAGTGCCATTGCTCACTAAGATGATTGGTTACGAAATCTTCGTCTTCATTTAGATCGGGGATAGGGTCTAAAATAGCTTGGTACTCTGACTCAAGTAATTTGAGAGTGGTTATTTGTTTGTCTATGTAGGGGAAGCCGTCCTCAATTTGAAAAATAGCCTCATCAATTTCTGCCACAGTACAATGCAACTCAGTAGCCAATCTTTTCTTGCTGGATTTTTTTTGCAATGGGGTCTTTGCAGAGGTGATTTTTTCGCGCAGGCTTGGGCTGCAGTAAAGTTTTGCCACTACACTATCACGCTCGATACGGGATTCTGGTGGGATGACTAAAGCACTTGTCGTCACTGATCTATGGATACGGGTATCGTTAATCTCCATAACTTCAGCAAGCTCCTTACTATCTGACTCTGATGGATTTTCCTTTAGCCAAGGTTGTATCCAAGCATGATAGGGAAGCCTCAAGCCAGAGTTGACATTATTACTAGCCTTACATACGGTGCATACAATAGTTCTTTTGTTTAACAACTTTAGTTTTAAAGGCGCTCTACCACATTGTGTTTGATCAGGATTTTTACTGTCTTTATGGGCTAAATAATGCCAATCTAAATCTGCAACATGGCCTTCACTATGGACTAACACTAAAGATACTTGGGTTAATAGCTTTTTGCAGGGCTGATTGTACTTATTGTATCCTTGACAGATAGGCGTATTCGTCTGCTGATCCATCCACGGTTTATAGTGCATTAATCCGCAGGAGTTACAGGACATCCAAGCGGGAAAGCGTGAAGCTGGGATACAGGCACCATCGGGCTTATCATGTTTGTCTAATTGCGCAATAGGAGGTTCTCTAAGTGACTCCTCAATGCCCAAGGCTGCCTTAACTTGCTCAACAAACATAATTTCGCGAGTGCCCAAACTGCCGTCTCTATTTGTCCATTGTCTTATATCCTGAATAATCATTAGATAGTCAGGCCCACGAACTACCGAACCGACTGAGCAATGCGTTAATAGGTGAGATAGCCTAACTGGCAAATATTGATAGTTATCATTGTTCATATTAATTTTACCAATCCTGTATTTTCTACATTACGCATAGAGTTTAAGGTCGCCCACTCACCATTTCTAGGTTTACCATGATGGTAAAGTAGGCTGTCTTTAGTTTTATCTTTAGCCTGATAACACTTTTGGTTAATAGAAGGCGTCTCTACAAAGTAATGCCATTCGTTGACCAGTTGTTCCATATTAGCTTCAATATCTGCTTGTCTTTCTGGGTCGGCTTGAACACAGCGTCTGGTATAGGCTTGGATAACGGATTGAGTGTGAGTGTCTTCTTTATTAAAGGCTCCAGCACCATTATTATTTGCTAAAGATTGAATCGAGTGGCGTAAGGCAATGACCAAGCCTGCATGCAACGCCCTTTTTCTGGCCTGAAAGGTATAAGGTGTCACACTGGTCGGTTCGACATGACGATAAAAAGATTGATGATAAGCTTTAAAATTTTCATAGTGAGAAAGGCTGCGACTTTGATCCCTATAATAGTTGGCAATGACGAGACCTGGTACCTTGCTACGACCTACTCGACTGCTAGCCTGGATATATTCAGCTGTGGTTATAGGCTGGCCATTAATAACCATGAGGGCCATACGACTCACATCTAACCCTACTGATACCATATTGGTGGCTAAAGCGATATCTATAGCCTCAGAATTATCCCGCTTAAGTGCGAGACGAGAGAAGGTAGTTTCATTTTGTTGAGCGGTAGAGTTGCTCGTCAACTGTGCGATAGTGAGTTGTAGACGACTTTGCATCAAGCGATAGGTAGGGTCTTGCTCAGCTTGTTTTGGGTCAATGCCTTGGTTTTGTAGATACTCATTCATCAAACGTTGGCAGAAATCCTTTACCAAGATATTAAAGCTATTGTGACTGTTACCCACTCCTTTTAAACTGCCGTGATAGACCAGCATCGTCCACCAAGCATCCAACAATGCTTCGGCATCGCTAGATTCTGAAAAAAGAACAATAGGCGCCATAAGCAGAGCGGCGGCTAAAGGAGCTAAGTTTTTTTGACGGCTAAGCATGGGAGCAAGATATCCTAGATATAAACGTCCTGGTTCTTGCTCAAGGGAGACCACTTTGGCAAAGTAAGAGTCGTCTGAACTAATCCCTGCCGGAGGAAAGATAGCAGGCTGGCGCGCAAACAGTTTATTGACCTGTGATCTAGCCTCTTTAATAGTGGCAGTTGAAGCTATATATTTTGGATAAATATTTTTTTGTTCAATGACTGTGGAAATAGCAGCCTCATAGATACCCGCAATTGAGCCTAAAGCACTAGAGATAAGATGCAGCTCATCTTGAATAATTAATTCAGGAGGACGGTTGCCATGCTTGCCAAAAAAAGCTTGAGTATTTTCATTCCATGCCAACATGGCAAATTTATCTAGAGTACCTACTAATAGGGTAGGAGGGCGTTCGTAGAGCACTTCATCGACAACGTGGCATGGAAGACTAATCGAGTGTTTGCCATAGTCACAGCGAGGATTGGTGCAATAAAAACTAAAAGAATGTGAGGTAATTTTTACATTATCATCGATAGCCGTAAATGGTGCCTGACACCAAGGGCAGGCCGTTATAACAAATTTACTGATTTCGTCCTGCTTACCACTTTTAATTTTATCGACGATATCTTGCGCTTGATTCAAGTTATTAGGACTACTGCTAGAGCCCACCCACAATCCTATACTAATCTCTTCTGAGCCAAGACGCGAATCACTACGGCGCATAAGCTCCATAGCGCAAATAAGCCTACAGGCCCGCATAAATTGTTGGGTAGTTAACAATCTCAGCGTATAGCGCATAAAACTAACCGTTCCTCCCGATGAGGCAGAAAACTTTAGGCGTCGCCAAAAGATAACAAAAGCGGCAACCGCTAGATAAGCTTCAGTCTTACCGCCCCCTGTAGGAAACCAAATTAGGTCCACCTCTTCTCTATGACGATCATTCTCATCGACACACGAGGCTAAACTTAGTAAAAAAAATGCCAGCTGAAAAGGTCGCCATTCTGGTATTTCAAAACCAGATTGTTGCATTTGCTGCATCATAGCTTTATTGGCTAAACCAAAGGATTCACAAACATAATCATCATTTCTTAGCAGTACTATACCCTGACGCATACGCTGTTCAGCAATATGCATCCGCTCAATAATGTCTAACCCAACTCGCTTTTTAGGCTCTTCGAAACTGTGAACATTGGTAGTTTGCTTGTTGATCCAAGCCACGTAACCATCTACAAAGTCAGTCAGTATCTTACAGATACTCTCGCGATGGTCTTTTATTAAAGACAAGTTCTCTAATGATAAGATATTGAATTCAGACTCAATATCTATAGCAGCGGTAATATTAGGGACTTCATAAGTGGGTAGGAAATCAGAATAAATGCGCTGAACTATACCTTCCTGTACCGTCCAATCTACAGCAGCACCGTGGCCAATCGCATAGACCTTTTTATGCTGATACTGCAAGTGTAATTCTTGATATTCTTGGCTTAAGTCCTGATAGCTGACATCTGGATATTCCCCAATACGTCCTTTATCAATATAACAGTCCAACTGAATTTCAAATAAAGATTTGAATACTTTTTGCCAATAATCGTTACTAGTAGTTGGGTCTTGAGCTTGGATGCTATGGATGGTTTGTTTGTTAACCATAGACACGGTAACTATTTTACCGTCCTCATGGGCAAACTCTAACACACTGATAGAGCCTAAATACTCTGTATCCTGATTAACCTTCATGGGAAAGATAGGATATTCACCTTCGCGGTGAACTGTTAGGGCATACTCATCTCCGCCTAGCACCTCTCTAGTAAAGTGATGCTCCTTTGTAGCGGCAAATTTACCATTTTTTCTAATCTTACCCTGATCGTCTATCGATAAGTCATTAGAAAGTTTATAACGACTTGCCTGGGCAATTATTTGGAGCTGCCAGTCGCTGTTTGCGACAAAAAAAGAGAATCCTATGGATGATGGCGGGACATATCTACGTTTAACGAAGATTTCATCCTCTCCCTCTTCAGCAGCCTTATTGACAGTAATGTCGTCCGTATCTTCACAAGCAGGGTCTAAACCATCGCCGCTTTTATCAATAGGGTAGAGCACCCCTACAGGGTAGCGATCCAAAGGAGATATGCCTATTAAGTCTCCGTTAGTAGTGGTTGTTGCGGGTCCCACCAGTTGACGTTTTAACCATTCGGTTAATTGTGATCGAGCATTTTTATACTCTTGCATATCCATAGTTCTACATCTTAATAGTCATTATATAGTTAGTGGTATTGTCATAGATAAATTATTTGACACGCCTCAGCTAGATGAGGGTCAACCGTATCCTGTTTAAGAAGCCATTTTAGATACTCAGCATTATCCGAATGGGTCGCTAAATCTGTAATCGAGTACTTTAGCACTATTTCCGTTTTATCTTTTCTAAATAATCAAGATATTGAGTTGTAGAGTCTTTTTTGACATTAAGGTTCTGAATATTATCTGTACGTTGAGTTCTTATTATTCTTGGCTTAGACTTAGCTTTTAATGGCTGTTTACTTATAACATTAGTTGTGGATTTTCTTTCATAAGTGTTCGATGCTACTTTATCTCTTGGAATACGGACAAATCGTTCCTTAACGACTGTTTCAACCTCACTATTTGTGCTAATAATTTCTTCATTAATTAGCTTTAGTTCAGACGTAAGATGTTCATTACTTTTTTCTAGGTTACTGATATGCGTCTGACCCCTTTTAATAACTTCTTTCAATCTGCTTATTTCATCATTTACTTCTGCAAACAATTTGCTCTTTTCGATCAACTCATTCTCTAATTCAGTTTTTTCATAAGCTAAGTTATGGTAGATAGGTAGAGCGACTGGTTTTCTTTTCTTGTTCTTTCCTATTCGTTGGTCTGTTGCTATCTCAACAGGACGCTTGCCTTCCATACCAAGGTCTAACTCCAACATCTCACACCACTCGTCCAACATCATTAGTTCATTTTTGAGTTGATAAATCTTATCATCTTTATTCTCAAGTATATTGACTGGTTCAAGGTTAGGTTCTAACATTGAAGTTAATGATAAGATTCGTTCATCTTTATCTGCCAATTCAGTAGTTAGGTACTGGTTAATAATAAGTTGATTGTGAAAGACACTTTCATAGTGACTGCGACGATTTTTAGCCGTGATCATCTCAGATTTAGTTTCTTCTATTCTATATTCTAGTTTTTCAATTATTTTATTTAAGTTCTCAATCTTTTTATCTCTATCTTGAAGAGTCTCTAGTACATTGGTTGTTGTGCCATGTATTGACTCAAACTCAGACCTATATTTTGCAACTGCTTCACGTAACAAATCTATGACTTTTTGCTTGTTTTTCAGCCGCTTTTCTAACTTTAAATTTTCTTCATATACTTCGATAACTTCATCAAAGTCAGGATCGGTAACAATTTTAAGTACTTTTTCATATTCTACTTGAACCAGCTCTAGCTCTTTAGAGATTTTGTTTTTAATAAAACCTAAGTCTTTGCTAGAGCTCTCCTCGTCAATAGCATTCACCTGACGCTTAGATTCTTCTAGGCTTTCATATAATCGCTCTAGGTTGTCTTCTAAAAACTTTGCAAGTCCCATGTAGTAAATCCTTAAGCAACTAAGTAGATTGTAATCAAGTTTATAAAACAAAAGAGGTCTGTCTGAGTTTAGCAGCAGACTACTTTGGGTATCTAAGCCTGAATAACTATAAGCGGATTTAGCTTTAGTATTTAACTATTCAAAGCGTTTTTTTGAAGTGCCAGGATTAACTCTAACTAAATAGTTCAGTCAAGAAATATCAGGATTTAGCAGTAACTCAGGTAGTCCATCATAATTAACATATACCACCGCATTTTGATGGAAGTCACAACACAGTTTTATACTGGTTTCTTTATCTATTGGATAGGCGAAGAAACTATCTTCTCGCCACTTACCGTCTTTACTTTCACCGTAGCCGTCAGTCACATTTAAATCTTGTTTAAGTAGTTCTTCTTTTAAGGTTTGATTAGATTTTTGGTTCTCTTCAAGCGCAAGCTCTTTACCTAGCGGGTTCCAGGCCGTGATAAAAAATCCGCCAGCTGGAGCAAATGGCTGTAAAAGAAAGGCAACTTTCGAGGAACGCTTATCAACATTAAGTAAGGTGTCGCCAAAGTAGTAATTGGTTTGTTGATAAGCTTCTAAAAGGGAAGGGTCTAACATAAATAGCTCGCTAAGTTATGTTTTCTAATCGTTTGTTCAGTATATAAAGTATACTTAGGAATTGAAGAAGAGGCTATAGAAGAAGTTTTATATTTGAGATGAAAAAATTGGTGGTATTCTAAAAAGTATGCTGGCGATAAGAGTCAATAAGAAACCTATGCTACGTTCTCTATTTCTACAGGGCTTTCAAAGCTTCAAAAATTGTTTATATTTAAATCAGCATGCTCTTGTTGCCCCACATAAATAACTACTGTATTTTGAAAGGATTATTATTGTGCCCTCTGCTGACTTTCAGCTCAACTTTCTAAGACGCATTCAATGGTTACTTGAGTCTAGCTCTTACACGTCTACTTATAAATTCGCTTTATTAATGGCGATGACTAATCTTTCTATAGAATCAGCTATTAGTGATAATAGTGAGTACAGTATTTCCTATGAAGAGCTAGCTGAGCAGTTTGTTCAGCTTTATTGGACACAAACACTACCATTTTCACATCAAGATGATGAATCTGTATTGAAACAGAGTAATGCAGGGGGTCAAGCTAAGGTTATTACTAGCATACTGAAGTTGCAACAAGAGACTAAAACTACCAGCATAAGTGTAGCTCGGACGCGTGATATTAAAAAGTGGGAGTCAACGATTGAAGAGGTTGCTCAGACCATTAAAAACAACCCGGCAAAGTATTTGCAAAGTGCACAAGATAAGGTCAGTCGTGAATTTTTATATGTTTATAATCCTAAAGCAAACGCGATAGTATTGATGCCTGGAATCGTATATTGCTTTAACCGTTTCAGTCAGATAATCCATAAACTCTGCCAACAATACTGGACTGAGTTTGTGCGTAAAAACCGTCACAATCAACCTTACTTTAGCGATGATATTGACCTGCAACAATTTCTATTTCATCAATCAAGACAAAACTTAAAAGTATTAGAGTCCATATTGATTGACACCCAACAAGGGCAGTGCTTCTATTGCCATAAAGCTTTAAAAAATAATATCGAGGTCGTTCATTTCATTCCTTGGTCGAAATACCCCATTGATACCACTCACAACTTTGTACTCACTGATCATAGGTGCAACAACAGCAAACGTGATTATCTTGCTGAAGAGTTATTTTATGAGAAGTGGTTAAAACGCAATCAACAATACGGAAATACTATTGAGCAAGAAGCAAAAACCATAGGTTTTATAACCAACCAGCAACGCTCAGAGACGATTAGCCAGTGGGCTTATCAAATAGCGGTGGAACATGAGGATTTGGTCTGGTCACCAAAACCAAGTATAAAATTGCGGCCAATTAATCCTGATGCACTGCCACAGCTTAGAGTCTGATAAATAGATATGTCACCTTATTACCAAACAATCGTTCAAAAGCACCCTTAACTATTATGATGAAAATGCCGTTGAGTTTGCTTGTCAAACGGTAAGCATAGATATGCATGATTTATACGAGCTATTTATTAATCAGCTCCCTCTAAAAGACACGCAATGTATTTTAGACGTGGGCTGTGGCTCAGGTAGAGATGCAAATTACTTTGCTGAACAGGGTTATGACGTAACAACAATAGATGCCAGCGCCGAGTTAATTCAGTGGGCTAAGCGACATCATATGTCGAGTAAAATTGATTGGCACCACTTAGACTTTAGCGGTATTGAAAAGCAGCCTTGGAAAAATAAGTTCACTGGCATTTGGGCTTGCGCCTCATTGCTACACGTCCCTTTTCTCGAACTACCTTTCATTATTAACTCGTTGTTAGATACCTTTACTGATGATGGGATGATGTACTTGTCATTTAAACATGGAGAACGGGAGCGAGTAGATGAGGAGCGCTTCTTTTGTGATATGGATGAATTACGTTGGAAAACCATTGTAGCTAAAATACCGCAAGTGATTGAATGCGATATCTGGTTGTCGGCCGATAAAAGAGTCGACTGTAAAAATGCATGGTTTAATGTGATGATAAAACGACAGAATAAGCATATTAAAAGTTCTTTAGAATGATGAGTAACAACTGACGATAAATGATATAAAACTTGGCGGGTAGATATGAGTGAGTCAATGGCATTTTTAAGATTGTTTGAATCAGATAGCCGAATGAATAAATACCAAAAGTTATTTAAACAGCTCATCTATGTTCTGTTAGAAGAAAACATTGAGTATGTCATCGTAGGCACGGTTGCATACTCAGAGTACGCACCTTCTCGTGCGACCACTAATATTAATTTCATGGTCTCTGAAAGTGACTGCTATAAACTTGAAAGCGTTCTTAAAGAATATGAGATTGATTTTATATGGAATGCCTACCAACAGCTCATCATTGCTGTCAAAGATGAAAGTGATGAGACTAAAAAATATCCTCTCGAACTTTCATTCCAAAGCGCCCATAAAGGTCTTACATTGAGTCAGCCCATACCTAAAGAGATATTTAGTGTGGCTGATGTACCTGTCGCTAGCCCTGAAATATTAGTGGCTCTATGGTGTTTGGCAGCAAGTAATGGCCACTCTAAGTCTTATTACGATGCCCAAATGATGATTAAGCTAAAGTTAGCAGATGTTGATAGATGCATTGCTGTGATTGAAAGTCTTCATGAAACTAATGCCAATAAAGTATTGCGCTCAATTCTCACAGGTAATGCTATGTATGTCGATACGATCAATATGGATGAGGCGCTGATGATGCCGTCTGAACTAATCCAAACTCATGAAGAGATTGAGCTGGCTAAAGCTCATCGCTATAACGCGGCGCAAGAGCGTCGGCGTCAATTATATAAGGGAATACAACAGGCAAAATAGGCGAATAATAAAAGCGCTAGCTTGATGCTACTTATATTTACGCACACTACTCTAGAGCATTCTTACAAGCTTTAGCCAAATAAGGATCAACCGTATCTTGTTTCAATAGCCATTTCAAATATCCAGCACCATCCGAATGAGTCGCTAAATCTGCAATAGCCTCACCTTTATGCTTACCAAAACTTAAATGCGTAGGTATACGCGCCATTTGGCTAAATTCATATAAGCTTTCCACATCATTTATCTCATGACCTTGGCTATTCGCCAAATCAATCAAACTACCTAGCACCAGCTCAGTAAAGTAAATGTCAGCAATGGCAGCATGTGCATCTCTTGCTTGAGCACGCGCTATATCACGATGAAAATGATAAAGGAGGGATACTAGCTTATGACTCTCAAGCGTAGGAAGCAGGAAGTTAGCCATTGCATTGGTGCAAATCAGATTAGGGGTATGAGTTACGCCCGCATTTTTAAGAACAGCCATATCAAAATCGATATTATGACCAATCAAATACGCAACACTGCTAGGTAGGCTGAAGTCTGTATGAGGTGGTTCGTCTGCCACATCTTCATCACAGATATGAGATATTGCCATAGAACCCAAGCTGATTTCTTTTAGAGGGTTGAAGCGCTTCGCTCTTGGTGCCTGCAATACATTTACCTTACCATTAATGACATCAACAATAGAGTAGGCGGCCTCAGTCATGTGTGGCTCACTCAGCCCTGTGGTTTCGGTGTCTAGTATGTATGTGGTCATAATTAGCCTTAGTAAATATGAGGAGCTTAGCAGTTTGGTATAAGTAGTTCCATTATATCAGTCTATTTTGAGTGGTCTATTAATAGGTTTGAAGGGTAAAATAATTATTTCTGCTGGGGGTGGTATGCGCCTAGCTAATACAGAATCCGTTATATGATTGAATCTACAGTTCTAATCAGAGGATTATCAACACCCATTGAAGGCTACAAGTATCATTGAGTTTTTATTAAAGCATCACCTAGCTTTATTTCCCTGAATAAAGGGCTAGGTTATACCCCCACAATAAGCATTAGGTTACTTGCGTTTTTTGCCTTTGGCTTCTAAATCTGTAGAGCTTAGGCGCTTTTCTTGAGTAAAAGTGACCGTCTTTGAGATCTTATTAACAGGCGCTTTCAACCTAACTGCTTTGTTACCTTCAAAATAAGCAAGGAATGCCTTTTGTTGTTCTTCTACAACCCACCCATTGCCAAACCCATCTATCTCTGTCGAAAATGTTTTAGATTTTTTATCCTTGGCTGATAGCGTTATCTCGCACTTAGTGAGGCTACAATCTGATGCAGTGTATTCATCAGGGATGCCAATAGACACCTCATAGCCTGATCCAATTATATTAGAGATAACGATGCTAAAACCGTCCTTGTCCGAAGCAATGGACGCAGCCACAAAACTTCTGCCAAAATCATCATCACCTGATGAGTAGTCCCATTTTTCGGCATTAGCCCCAAACGAAATCATTATAGCAACCAACCCTAACATCAACTTTTTCATTTTATACATCTCTTGTTTTATGAGCGCTCACTGCGACCGCTTTTGTATTTCATAGTTTTTTGCAATACTGCCACCACTACCTAACAGGATTAAATTATCATAATATCGTTTTTTAAACTCAAAAAGTAACACATAACCAATCGTGCTATACAGTCGTGTTTTCTTGAACCAATAAAGGCGTATTTCATGATATGTGCTTGGCAAAGTACGCCGTGACTTCGAGCATAGCTCTCATCTTGCTTTGGGAAGAAGCAGTGCTTCGCTTTATCCTTCCTCATCTAGAATGTATTGCTCGTCTTGCGCTGAGCTTGCGTTCAAGACGTTTATTCTCTTCTATAATGGCCATGAGTGCGGGATCCTACGGCTTAGTGCCCGTAAGCTTGACTTCATTAGCTTTGTTCTCCCAATTGCACGGCTATTCCTACCTGCCGATTGCCGATCAGTCGCCCTCAAGTTACCGTTATTATCTGATATCTTTTTGACAGCTTCTACTTTGAATTCCGTACTGTAGTGTAGCTCTGAATTTTCTTGGTCATTGTAAACTCCTTATCGAGTCGTTAGTTTACCAAGTTTATCTCTACGGTTTCTTCAGCATAGCTCATAACCTTGTATAAACGAAAGTCGAAGTACGGTAGTATTGAAGTGAACGTTGCGAATTTATTAAATAGTATGTAAGGATAAGTCACTGTGACCATAGCAATGCAAACGACTCTTGCTAGTTTGACAAAGAAAGAATGGATTACTTCTCTACAGCAACATTATTTAAGTACAGAAGGTCCATATGGCAATTCAGACTTAACTAATTTGGACGTTACTCCAGCAGGCTTAGCAGATGCGATAGGTATGAATGGATACTCCGATGAGGATATTCAAAATGCATTCATGTCAATTTTTACTAGGAAATTAGTAAGAGATTTTCTATCAACTAAAGTAGATGAGATTCAAGGAGCAAAAGCCTATAGTAATTTTCATTTTTTGATATTATCTTGCTTTGTGGCTGCTACCACTACTAATGCGGGAGATAGTAATCAATATCGAGAGCGACTAGGAGCTTTGCTAGATGATGACCAAGGTGCCGAGCAAGGTGTAAGCGGAATTAATAGTTTATGGTTGGCTTTATCAAGATGGATAGGTAATCAAGTCCAGCAAGGTAAGAGTTATAGAAAAATTATTTTGCCTAAAGATATAGGGAATATGACGGTTATTGGCTATGCCGTAAAGTTAGCTTACCCCTCTCGCGATGATCGAAAGCAACTAAAAAATGTTTTAAAAAAACTAAGCTATAGAGCGTTCGAAAGTTCAATATCTTTATTGGTCGAGCTAGATGAAGATTATTATGGTGAATTACCAGTATTGATGCAACAAGAATTATCTGACCTAAAAAAACGCTATGAAAGCATTCAAGCCATAGAGAACCATCACTTTTGGCAGTTAATACTTAGTATTTTATCTGAGATTAATCGAGAGAATCCCAAAAAACATACTTTGTTATGGTCGGTGTCGGTCAGATTTGGTGGATGGGATGGTGATGAGTTAGAAGAAGTAGTTTTAGCAAAAGGAAATCGACGTCAAGATTTAGAAGTGCCTTTTTGGCAAGGGGGTTTTTTACAATTCTTAGAAATGCCTCGGATACCAAAACAAATTAAAGCTTTATTAGATAACGGCTGTATTGTTCTATTTGAGCGTCATGGTGGTCTATGGACACAAGAGGATAGAAAGCCTCAAGCAGAAGATACAGCTATTATTCTAGCCAATCGCCCTGAAATCATTGAGCGGTTTCAACATCCTTGTAGCATTGCCGAAAGGTGGTGTTATTCTGAAAATATGCCATTACAAAAGGCCTTAGAGATAACCTATGGTCAAGGGGTAGCGGGGCAAAATACATCAGAAAAGGGATTGAAGTTTGAAGGAGGGATACCACTAGGACGTAATAAGTGGCTGGCACGTTCAGGATACTTACCCATTATTAAAATTGAACCTAGTAGTAAATTTAGTACAAACCCAGCATTAAAGGTTCAAATTGAGGATAATATCGTTACGATCATTGATGATGACTTGATTGATAAAGAATGGAACTTAAGACAAATTGATGGGTATGATGAACTTACATTAAAAAGAATCCAATTTTTTAATAATGCACCACTCAATGACTCATGGCCACAAAGGAAAAATGGGTTTGAAGCGTCGGTAGAACTTAATTATCAGTTAGGTACACCGATTTTTGAAACCCAAAATGTAATGTCAATAGGTGTATTCCCTAATCGCCTGTGCGATGCATTAGAAGCATTATATGCTCGTGCACAATCCCCTCGATCAGAATCAGAGATTATTGCTATCTTACAGACAGTTTTACCTCAAGAACCTGAATTTAAATACATGGTCTGGGATGTGCTACGCTCTTTGGAGGAAGCAGGGTGGCTAGAGCAAGATCTTAGTGGGCGTTGGCGGGGACGCGTTTGGCGTGTGCAAGCCCCAAAGATTGTATTAACAGGTAGTTTAACCGCAATCGTTGAGGGTGCTATCGCTCATAAAGAACTAGAAATACTCAAAGTTGAAGCTATAAGACAGGGTGTTGAAATATATATTAATGCTCAGTTGGAGTGGGCAGTCCCTGTTATAAGTTTGCATGGTGACAAAATTAAGAAGCTAGCCGAAGAACTTCAGTGGAATATTGAAATTGGTAAAAACATTGTCGCAAAAACAGCTCCAAAATGTTGGCCTGTAGAAAATAGAACCGTTATGGGACGTCAATTATCCAGCATTTGGAAAGCTGAGCCAGGATTGTTTATTCCATTAAACCACAATATATCTAACGCTAAAATGTTGAGAAGGTTTACACGTGATGATGATAGGGACGTATACGCTATTGATGAAGATCAGGGATTTGTTACGACGCAACGCAATATTGCAATTTTGGAGTATGCAAGGAAAATTAAAAAACCGGTTTTTATATACGATAATGGAATATTAAAAGGACAGAGCTTAAATGGCCACTTGCCGTTGCCAGTTGCTAGATGGTTACGACAATTAACTGCCCTGCAATCTGGTCCTGCTCTTATATCAAAATGTTCGCAGTATCAATATGGTGTGGGTGAGGAGCAATTAAGCACATTGCAAGCTATATTTGGCTACGCTATTCAAGGTAACAATAAAGTTAAACCAAAGAAACTTATTCTGGAAATTGCAAAGCAACGTAGTCGCGGTAGCCGAATAAGCTACATTTAAAAAGAGGAAAAACAAGTGTCAGAACAATGGTATTTTGGTGAGGTTGATTATACACCTCGACCTCACACACGAATCAGTGGTATTGCAAAAGCAGTTGATGGTAAATGGAAAAAACAAACCTTGACTAGTGATTTAGCGCCTGTCGGTAGAGTTTTTGCTCCTTCATTGTATGGCGTAGCTGAAAAACAATTTCTTATTTTTACTGTTAAATTAAATCCAAGAATAAGTGATGATAACAATTATTCATCCGATAAAGAGCATGATCATTATATTATTGAGGAACGGAAGAAGCCCACAGTCGTTATTGATTATAGACATATGAGTACAGAACAAATACGCTATAAGTTAGTAGAGTTTGGTTTGGGAAGTATTGATGCTATCGATGCAGAACCAAATGAAGTTATCGTTGCATTATCTGACACAGAATGTGCCATTGTCGAAGTCATGTCCCATCCTCGTAATGGTCGTTATGTAGCTAAAACAAGAGACGTGGAAGTTTATTCTTTTGACAGTTCCATCTTTGATGGAGAGACTTTTGAAGGACAGTTTATAGAGGTCCCTGATGTGACTGTTGGCGATTTCATTCGCGAAATAACGTGGAAGCTAGACGTCGATATATTAAATGACTTATTGGACAAGCTAAAAAATTATGATGAATATCTAAAAGCTACTACTAAAAAGCAACGGGCGGATTTAGTTAGTCTATTAGATCGTGCACTCAACATTACAAAACAACAAAATTGGACTGATACACATGAATGGTTAGAAGGATATAAGCAAAGGGTTGCTAGGTCTTTAATAGAGCCAGAACAAGTAGTCGATACTCTATCAAACATGCAACCTTTTCAGCAGAAGCTGGAGATAGCACAACAAGCAGCAAGTAGTGCCTATCATCAAAAGATACGACCTATTATTGAACAAGAGATTAGGTCAGAGCTAACAGACTTGTTATCACAACAAGAGAGCTTGAAACAAAATATCCAGGAAAAACAAGGCATATTAGAAAATAAAAAAGTCGTTCAAGATGAGTTACAGCAAAAGATTTCAAGCTTGAATCAACAGTTACTAGTAGAAATTGGCCATCTTAATCAAACACTTGGTGATATTAAAGAATTAGATAATCAAGAAAATGTATCCCTTGTAGAACGTCTAAAAATTGCTCTGCATGATCAAGGAAGGCTGATTAAGCCTATAGATTCTACTACACCACCATGGTCGAGAGGATCAGGAAGAGATGATATTCCATATATCGATAATTCAGAGTTTCATGCCAAAATTCAAGCATTTGAAGAGAAAGCAGCTATATCACAATTAGAGCTTAATTTATTTGATAGTGCTTTACGCTCAGGTGATTTTGTTCTTTTACCATCAATTTCAGCAGAAATTCTCATACCTAAATACGCAGAAATTGTTACGGGTGGAGTGATTTTTCGAGAGAGTTTAGGTCCAAATATCTTAAATTTAGATGACTTATGGATGCAACCAAACCAAGGAACTAAGACTGGTTTTGCGAGAGCGTGGTCAACGGCAGTAGCGAACCCAAATCAATATCATTTAGTTTGGCTTGATGGCTTACAACGGACGGCCATAGATTTATGGTTGCCAAGTCTAATAAGTGTCTTATATAGCTCTGAAAGACCAAGTAATTTACTTGTTATGGCGACTATTGATGATAATTTCATTGATCAAGAGCGTCTGTGGCCAGAATTAACAAGATTTAGTACGCCACTTAAATTTGATAATCAAGTTGAGTATGACAAAAGGTTATTACAACGGCTTTCAATTGCTCAAGAAAGATGTACACAGCTTGCTTATCAAAAGGTATCTGTAGCTAGCGAGAACTACTCTGAGATACTTGAAAAAGGTCAACTATGGCTGAAAGAGTTATTAGATAAATAAGAGGGTAATATGCTAGATCCAATAGGTGCTTACAACGACATTTTAGAGCTTTATCTTTCTTATTTAGATACAGTTTATCGATTACGCCGTGAAGATTTAAGTCAAGAAAGGCAGCGCTTGTTACGACAATCAGGCAATTTAATGCCAGAACCTTTTATTGAGCCTATTTTACGCTATCAATCAACAAATATTCGATTGGAAGATTGTTTAGATGATGAGTGTCAGGATAACCCATTAAAGAAATTTAATCGTGAGCAACGCCGAGCTATCATTGAAATGATGTTTTCTGGGTTGTTCCCTGGCAAACCAGCCACAGGCGAGTTATCACGACAGAGTGTATTTTCACCTTATGCTCATCAAGTGCAAATGCTGCAACGCGGTTTAAAGAGTGGGCATCCTGGTATTGTTGCATCTGGTACAGGTTCAGGCAAGACAGAGTCATTTTTATTGCCTATTTTGGCAGAATTGATGGCAGAAGCGACGCAATGGGGACCGCCACCAGCAGATTATTTGCAACACCAATGGTGGCGTGAAGGAAGTAGGTTTGAGTACCACCGAAAAGGTGAAGACAGTAATCGACCACAAGCAGTGCGTGCATTAATTTTGTATCCAATGAATGCACTAGTAGAAGATCAAATGGTGCGCTTACGCACTATGTTAGACTCGCCAGAGGCTATAGAAGTATTAGACAAAAGAGCCAATGGTAATCGGATATTCTTTGGCCGTTATACCAGTGCAAGCCCTGTTCCTGGTTATTTGAATCATCCAAGACGACGAGATGATGAAAAAGAAAAAACAGCTACTAAGCGCCGTGTAAAACGCACTAAGACCACGTTGATGACATTAGCGAATGATCAAGAAAAGGCATTGGCGTATGATAGGAGTAATCCTGAGACTGATACAACACGTTATTTATTTCCATCTCTTACGGGGTCAGAACTTGTTACACGATGGGACATGCAAGAAACGCCACCGGATTTACTGATTACTAATATTTCAATGTTGAATGCAATGCTTTCTAGGGAGGTTGATGCTCAAATCTTCGATAAGACTAAACAATGGCTTGAAACGGATCCTAAAGCTTACTTCTTCTTGGTTTTGGATGAGTTGCATTTAATACGCGGTTCAACAGGAACCGAAATGGCCGCTCTCATTCGTACTTTAATTAACCGACTGGGGTTGGATCGTACAGAGTATCGCCATAAGCTGCGTATATTAGCGTCTAGTGCTTCTTTACCCTTGGATGGTACTGAAGGTGATCAAAGCTTGGGGTATCTTTATGACTTCTTTGGACCGTTTGGAACTTATGTAGATAGTCATAGTAAAGGAGCTAAAAAGCCTGAGGACTGGGCAGAAGCTGTTGTTTCAGGCAATACTGATATACCTAAACCCATTACTCAACAATGTATAGATACTAGACCGTTTATAGCAGTGGTAGACTATCTAACACCAGATGGCCGCTATCTAGGTCAGCTAACGAATAAATTAGACAGAGATCAGCAATTAGAGAAACTACTAGATGCTTGCAAAATAGCCTTAGGATTGTCTCAATCTCACGCAACCAGTGACATGGTGAATGAAGTTGCTGCTAGACTGGCAACAAGTTGTACAGATGAAGAGGGGAAAACCAAAGCTCGCTCAATATCAACGTTAGCAGAAAGGATTTTTGGTGAAAGTCGAGAACATAAAGCTTTACGTGGTTTAATGATCATAAGAGGGTTAGGAGATATAGAGGGATCAGAGGCAATCTCCTTTAGGGAGCACCTGTTTTTAAGAAGCTTGGAGGGTTTATTTGCCGCACCCATGATGCAACAAGGTCAGCTTGCTTATGAAGGGTTGTCGGTTGAGAGTGGTACTAGTCATATCCAGACTTCTAAAGGTAACCAGCGGCTATTTGAATTATTTTTATGTGAGGGATGTAATACAGAGTTTATTGGAGGGCTACGTGGAAAAGCTTCTCGTAATAACTCAAGATCGCCAATTGAAATTCTCCCTCAAACGCAGGACCTTGAAAAACTTCCAGAGTTTGGCGTTGGTTCGGGTATTGAAGACCTAAGTCACGAGGAGTTTGTTCTATTTTGGCCATCTAGAGAATCAGCCAAACGAGGTGATAATGACAAAGAATCGTGGGCTCCTATGTCGTTAGATCCATACAATGGTCAGTTACGTTCAACTAGTCCAACTAACCCTGCGAATTTTATCTCAGGACAACTCTTCGACATGATTAATGTATCTGATAAAGATAAACAACGTAAGAAGACTGCAGCACCAAACTGCTGCCCTGCGTGTGGGGCTGATTATTCACGCCGTAGTGAGCAATATCGTAAATCACCTATTCGTAGTTTTCGTACTGGTTTTGCTAAAACATCGCAATTGCTGGCTACTGAAGTTCTTGAACTGCTTAAACAAGCTGGTAATAGTCCTAAAGTGATTGCATTTTCTGATAGTCGTCAAGATGCAGCTAAAACAGCCATTGATATTGAACGTCATCACCATAATGACACTCGTCGTAGGATTCTGGTGGATGCACTAATCAATAGTGCACTGGTTGAGGATGTCGAAACTCTAAAAGCCAGGCGAGAAGAAGCAGAAAAAAAAGGGGACTATGATTTAGCAGATGAAATTGATAACAAAATAAAGAAAATTAAAAGAAATCAGTTAAGTCCTGATCGTATCCCATTAGCAGCAATTTTAGAGACAAATGAAAAAGGTATTATCGAGACAGGTTTTAAGGCTCAGCCACTGCTTGCGGGGATGACTGCTATAGGTGTGCACCCTACAGATGACACCGGCGTAGAAAAAATTAATCACAATGAGTGGTTTAGTTATTTTGAAGAGAAGCAGGACGGAACAATCTATTGGGATGACAAGATTGACGGTACGAAAACTACAGATGCAAAAAATGCAGTGGCGAAAGCACAACAAACTTTGATTGAAGATGTTATTTTTGCGCGTAACTATTTTGCTTTGGAAGAAACAGGAATTGGTTACGCTTGTTTTGAAGCTCAACATCAACAGAACTCAGATGAGCTTAATGCGATTTTAAGGGTTTTTGCAGATAATTATCGTGTATTAGCCAACAAATGGGTGAAGCAGGACTCAATTAAAGAGTGGGTGAGCGGTTACTCTATAAGTAGTAGAAGAGTGAAGCATTTTCTACAAGCCTCTGGCATCAGTGAAGATAAAATGACTGATATTTTAAAAGAAATGGAAAAGCTTAATCATCGAGGTGGCATTATACGAATCGAAAGTTTATTTATTCAACTTGCTAAACCTGAAGATCCAGTTTATGAATGTACTACCTGTAATAGAGCTCATTTACATCGTGGTACAGGTATATGTACGCGTTGTCACCAACACTTGCCTACTGAACCTAATCTCAAATCACAGCAGCTTAGGGAACGCAACTACATATCTAAAAGATTAGATAAAGCCTTTGCAGATGATCAGTCTGTATTTAGATTGCGTTGCGAGGAGTTGACAGGACAAACAAGATCGCCCGCAGAGCGATTACGGCGCTTTCGGGGTATTTCGATTGATGATAACAGCAATCCAATCAAAGAGAAAGCTCAAGAAATTGATTTGCTTTCAGTTACTACAACAATGGAAGTTGGTATTGATATCGGTGCATTACAAGCTGTATACCAAGCTAACATGCCGCCTCAACGTTTTAATTATCAACAGCGTGTAGGACGTGCTGGACGACGTAGACAAGCATTTTCTCTGGCAATGACATTGTGCCGAGGTCGTAGTCATGATATGCACTATTTTCGCCATCCTGAAGCAATCACAGGAGATGCTCCACCACCGCCTTTCTTAACAGTAGAGCACATAGATATTAGCTTGCGTTTATTGAGAAAAGTTTGGCTTACAGAAGCTTTCAAACTATTAAGGGGGGAAGATGATAGCAATTATCCAGGTGATAATATGAAATCTGATATACATGGAGAGTTTATCCTAACGACTGACTACTACGACGAAGTCAAAGGCTGGAAGCAACGCTTAACAATTGCACTTAGAGAGACCCAGCCAATCGCTGAAAAACTAGCTAATACTCTAGGTCAGGGGGTAGTAAATCGAGAGCAAGATCTTTTAACTTACTTAACAACTGATAAACTGATCGATGAGATCAATGTCTTAGAAAAAGAAGGTAGCAATCGTGAAATGGGACTGGCTCAATTCTTAGCTGAGAACGGATTGTTACCAATGTTTGGCATGCCGACCAGAGTAAGAAATCTATATTTGAATTTAGAGTCAGTTGGTGAAAATGAGTCTGAATGGGATTCTGTCGATCGCGAAATTGATATCGCTATTTATGAGTTTTCTCCAGGACAAGTGGTGATTCGAGATAAACAAATTCATGAAAGTATCGGCTTTACTGATCAATTAGGTTTTGTCCAGCTAAGGCGTGGTGGTGCTAAACTCATTCCTGAGCCTAAAGCAGAGTGGTGGAATGATAAAGTGAGCATTGCTGACTGCTCTACGTGTGGTGCACTAAAGCTACTTGCCCAAAGTGATAATGGAATCAAATGTGACGATTGTAAACAACAGATACCCCAAGAAGCTTTTAGTATCTACTATTCACCCAGTGCATTTAGAACTGATTTTCGACCGCGAGTGTCTGACGGCACTGAACCTCCTCATCCTATGATAAGACGGGAAACTGGAGCGATTATTGCACCTATGCAGATGGAAAAAGTTGTAGGAACAAACTTATCACTTGCAACTGGTAAAGAAGCTTATATTATCAGAAGAAATAGAGGGGTTTTAGATGTAGATGGAAACTCTAAAAGCTACGAGATGGTTCACAGAATTCAGAATAAGGTATATTGCCAAGGAAATTCTAAATTAAATATTGATAAGGTTCCAAATCAAGCGATATTATTAGATAAAGCTCAAAAATATTCAAAGCTTTGGCAGGTACAACCAGAATTACCTGAAGTACAAAAAGTAAAGCTATTTTCAAAAAAGCGCACAGATGCTCTAAACCTTAGCATGTTGTCAATCGCGGATGGTTTATCTATGGATAGACTGGGACCTCAATTAGAACGCTCAGGGACAAGCTTAAGGGCTGCGGCTATTAGTGCGACACAGCTTATAGTTCAGAGGGCTTCTCTAGCTTTAGATATATCACCAGATGAGTTCGAACCTCTTGAGCCTAGGCTTCGTGAAGAGAGGCCCATCTTGCAGATAGCTGATACATTGGTAAATGGCGCTGGTTTCTGTCAAAGATTAACAAAAAATATAGAGGGAAAATCACCTCTAGTTGTAGAACTTATAGACTCAATGTTAAATGATTTATCAGACCCTATGGTTGGCAGTTTTTTTGAAAGTAAGCATCGTGAGGAATGTCATCGCTCTTGCTATCGTTGCATTCAACGCTATGGTAATAGGGGATACCATGGTCTACTAGATTGGCGATTAGGACTCAGTTTTTTAAGATGTTTATTTGATCCTACACATCGAGTGGGTTTAGATGGAGATTTCACGAAGTATTCTGAGCTTAAAGATTGGCCTGAGCTTGCTAAAATTGCTGCACATGATATCAAACGCCTAGATCCGTATAAACGAGATATTATCAGTGTAGGTCCATTAAACCTTCCGGTTGTGTTGCATAACTCCAGTGGGCCTAGCTCTGAAGCATTTGTTATTGTTCATCCTTTTTGGGATGTAGTGGATATGAGTGCAGAACTAAAGCAAACTGTCGATTCCTTAGATTCTAGCCACTCTATAATGTTCATTGATACCTTTGAAACGAATCGTAGATTAATGAGTGCTATTGAAAATGTTAGGTCTAAATAAAAAAAGATAGTGATTTGAAATAAAAAAATTTTATAAATAGAAACCCCAAGACTCATTAGGACGATTAGCATCAAACTGCTGATCCAACACGTTTGGGTAAACCATTTTATTATGGTTCGAGTCCATGGTGACTTTAAAACGTTTGTGGCGACGGCATTTGATGCCATGTTCTTCTTTAGTACGCCTGACCATATGTGCAAGCTAATGTCATGGCCTTGCTCTATTAGCTTTGCATGCAGTCGCTCACAATGCTTACGATGTATCTGGGTCACTGATATCACAATTTATCCAGTCGTAATAGCTTGATGGCTTGACACTTAGCATGCGGCACATAGTGGTGATGCTAAAGAAGTGCTGGTTATCTTTGATAAAGGCTTACCTGACTAACTGTGCTTTGCAAAGTACGCCGTGGCCTCATTCGAGCATAGCTCTCATCTTGCGTCGGGCCAAAGCAGTGCTTCGCTTTATCCCTCCTCATTTAGGATCTATCGTTCCTCTTCGGCAACTTTAAGTTGTCGCTTGAGTTGGTTTATTTCTTGAAGAGCAGTCATAATATTAGGATCATATTATTCTGTACCGACAAGCTTGCCTTGATTGGCTTTGTTCTGCCAGTTAGATAACGTTTGTATCGCAATTTCAAGCTGCTTTGCAGTCGCTGAGATATTACCGTTATTATCCGCTATCTTCTTGACGGCTTCGGCTTTAAATTAGTCGCTGTAGGTTCCTAATTTCTTAGTCATGGTAAACGCCGATTAATACGCTTAGTTTACCAAGTTTATCTCTACGGTTTCTTAAGCATAGCTCAGTTTTTAATGAGCTTTTGGATCAGTTCTACGCAGGTAATTACGATATAAATACCATCAGAATGTTAAAGCAAATCAATGATCAGCAATCTAAGTGAATAAAACCGAACGAGACCCTAAAAGATGATGTAATCCTTAGTGAGGATTAAACTTCAATAAACGAATTATGCCAGATGATAAATATCTTAGAGACTGTGCAAGCGCGCTACTGCCGTCAAATCTCGCCAAAGCTTGATACTTTTGACTACCTTCAAACTCCTTAATGATCAGTGAGCATAACCATGAAGTATCAGATTGATGACTCGTATAGAGATGATATACCTAGTGCTGTTCTATATCGACAAACCATGGATCATTACCCAAAGTCTGCTATTGGTTGCTTTATCATCAGTGATGCTTGGGATGAGGAGGCGCTAATAGAGTTAAAAGAGAAGTCAGAGGCTTGGTTTTTAGTAGGCTTGCAAATAGATGATAGTGAATTTAAGCGCTTAGATATTATAGAGGGCGTTATTAGATGTCAGCCTGATGAAGTAGATAATGTCATTAGAATACTTGATGTAAACTCTGCAAGTACCATCATCGGTATAGATGTTGTGGATATCAAAAGTCTGTTTGAGTGTGGCAATTCATTCCAGTTCATTCAAGCAAGTGCCACAGGTGAATCTATATCGAAATCAGTAAAGGCAGCTACACAGCAGTTAGTTAGTCAACTTATAAAAGCTCGTCATGCTAAGGGACTGTTAGTTACCATAGAGAGTATCGAAAGCCCTTCGCTAGATACCCTTTCATATATAACAGCAGCTGTTGAAAATTTGTTATCTATTGATGATAAGTTCATATATTACAGCTCAAGCATGACTGATGAGCCACACTGTTTTCGTTTAAAGGCGTTATATGCTGAAGGGTAGGTAGAGGTCCGGAGCCTAAGTATTCGTCTTTAGTTGAAGTACTATTTCTGATGTTTCCAGTTTTCCTGATTTAATGGCATTTGGTTGAGTAAATCTCGTCTAGATCGCCAGTCTGGCATGTGAATGTCGAGCAGAGCTTTAAATCTATCGTTGTGCTGCCTTTCTTTGAAGTGTAGCAGTTCATGCAAAATGATATATTCCAAACAGGGCATAGGCTTTTTAGCTAAATCTAAATTAAGCCGTATATTTCCTTCTTCTATATTACAGCTGCCCCATTTGGTTTTCATTTTTTGGATCTGCCAATCGCTGATAGTGACACCAGTTTTCTTCGACCATTTATTGATAAGGTCAGGTGCTCTAGCTTTTAGTCGGCCACGATAGTATTCAGTCAATAGCTTAAGTTTTACTTCATCAGATAGCCCTTTATTTACGGTTAGGATAAGCTTACCGCTTTTTAGTTTGACCGTCTGAGATTTGAGTGTATCGCTCTCAATCACTTCAAGTCGGTAGCGTCTGCCCCAAAGATAATGCGTCTCTCCATTTACCATTTCTCGGGCTGATTGGCGCTCTTGCTTGGCAAACGCCGCCTGTTGCCGTCGAATCCAAGGTATACGGTGGATGACAGCCATCCGAATGGCCGTCTCGGTCATAGCATCAGGCGCAGATACTCTGACCTGTCCATCAGGTGGCATCACGCTAATATGTAGGTTTTTAATATCTTTGCGAGTTAAATGTATATCTAACTCACCAATCTTAATAAGCGCTGACTTAACAATCACTGATATTCCTGTTGTGCTTTCACCAAATTAATTAACGTTTCGATATCGATATCAACTTGATACTTAGAGATGGTCTGATGTACCGCATTCTTGATTCGCCGCTCTTTAATTAGATGACCTTGCCAATCAGCCTGTTTATGGAGACGGATAGCAGCATCTACTTTATCTGCTAATTCTTCGTTTTGATCCAAGTTGTCATATAGTGCGCGCTTAGCAGGAGTGTTAATAGTCTCAGGATACGAGTCACCACTTGCTGTGCCAGTCGGATTGATTACTTTAGAGGCTAGCTGGCGTATCTTTTGCAAGTATTCAGCGTAGGCAATGGCTTTTTTTCGGCGTAGCTCAATGAGCTCATCGAGTAGGGCAGACATATGCTCGTAGTATTTTGGGTTGATGGGGTTTTCATCGACAATCGTTTTGCGAACGTTGTTTTCGATGGTTTCCGCGACGTTTTCAGGGTTACTCGCTATATCGTTAGGTATGGCTTTGATTAAAGCTTCAGGCCCTTGATTGACAATTAACTCAATGAGTCCTAAATCTTCAAAGTCGATAACAGTCTCGCTAGGGGTGGCATGAATATAAGTGTCTAACATCCTACGCATGGTCGGTTCATAGCTTTTCATATCGATATGGTCGCCACTCATAAGCTTGATGTTATTACGAACGGACTCAAAGTGCTTTACATCATCTTTGATGCGTTTGATCTCTTGGTCACTATATCCCGCTTCAGACATTTCATTGGCGATATTACCATAAGAACGTATCAGCTTGGAGACGCTTTTATATAATGTGAGGCGCAGTTGTTCGTTTTCTATTTTATCAGCTTCGGTCACATCTTCACTAGGGCAAAAGTAAGCGGCATAGTCCTGTGTATTTCTAGGGTACTTAACAGGCTCACAAAGTCCTCTGACCATCTCTAGAGCATCATCTAGGTTTTGTTTTGCCGCACTTAAGCGGTTCTTTAACAGCCCATCAATATCTTCATCTTCATACTCTGAAAATGCGCCTTGCGTATAATCAGAAATAGTACTGTTTAACGACTGAAATAGATCCTGATAATCAATGATATATCCATAGTCTTTTTCCGCCCCATCGAGTCTGTTAACACGGCAAATGGCTTGAAAGAGGTTGTGATCAGCCATCTTCTTATCGATATAGAGATAGGTAGCAGAGGGCGCGTCAAATCCAGTCAATAGTTTATCAACAACGATCAACAGTCGCATTTGACCTGGTTCTTCGATGAAGCGTTTTTTAACAGCTTTCTCAAAGTCCTCTGCCTTAGAGCCTGCTTCTTGTTCACTGATATCGTAATAATCAGCAATCATTCTGCGATAAATTCGATATTTAAAAAGCTTCTCTGTCATGCCTTCGCCAGTTTCTTCACCTTTGATGCTATCTGCAGTCGGTAAGTAACTGGTCACAATTGCCACTTTGCCTTTCAAGAAAGAGTTATCAAAGGCCTCATAAGATTTACAGGCTTGATAAATACTATTGCACACAAGCATGGCATTGCCATGACCATCCATAAGCCTTGGCTTTTTCTGCATATCGAGCAAGATGTCATTGACGATGCACTCTATGCGCGACTGGCTAGACAGAACCCGCTGCATGGTTCCCCATTTTTGCTTAAGCTGGCTTTTAGCAATATTGGTTAAGCCACGAGTATGAGCATCGAACCATTCATCGACTTTCTTAGAGGAGGTAAGCTGTTGATCGATATCACGTGCTTCATACAGGAGGTCCAATACCACACCGTCAGCAACTGCTTCATCGAACTTGTAGGTGTGAATAAAGGGTCCAAATACTTCGATAGATTTCTTCTTATCTTTTTTGAGTAGTGGCGTGCCGGTAAAACCGACAAACATCGCTTCTGGCAATAATGCCTTCATAGCGCTGTGCAGCTTGCCAGACTGAGTGCGGTGACACTCATCAACAAAGACAAATAAATCGCCCTTAGGGCTAAAGTCTGACGGTAAGCTGGCTTGAATTTCCTTTATAAAGTCGTCTGTGTCTTTACTGTCATGGCTATCATCATCACCGCCGCGACCAAATTTATGAACTAAGGAGCAGAGCAACCAAGGGTTAGGCTGATTTAACTGGCTAATAAGATCAGCACCGCTCTTGGTGCGATATATTGATTCATCGACACCAAAAAAGACCTTCTCAATTTGTTCATCAAGCTCGGTACGGTCAGTAATAATGAGTACACGGCTATTGGTAACATTCTCCCGTATCCATTTAGCCAGCCAAACCATGGTCAAGCTTTTGCCTGAGCCTTGGGTATGCCAAACAATCCCATCCTTGCGCTGAGCAATGTGTTTTTTTGCCGCCTGTATCCCGAAATACTGATTGTGTCGGCAAGTCTTTTTGACACCCGAATCAAAAACAATGAAGTTATTGATGATGTCTAAAAATCGGTGCTTATTGCACATATGATATAGATAGAAGTCTAAGGGCTGATCGGTGAAGTTAGCGTTTGCTAAAGTAAGATGCGTCGGTACGCTAGAATCAGACTGGGGCGTATGATTGGGGTTGGCTTCTTTCCATTCTAAATAATACTTCTCAGGCGTTTCGATCGTGCCATAGCGTAAACCTTGGGTATCATTACCTGCCATAACCAATTGAATAGTGCTAAAGAAGCTGCGAATAAATTCTTTCTTTTGGTTGTCTAGGTTCTGATGAATGCCTTCGGTGACGTTGATGGTTGAGCGTTTAAGCTCGATCACGCCCAGTGCAATACCGTTGACATAAAGGACAATATCGGGACGTTTTTTATTTTCGCCATTGATGGAGACTTCTTCGGCAATGGCAAAGTCATTGACCTCTATGTTGTCCCAATCAATCAACCAGACGGTCTCTTTATGATCACCAGTACCTTCTTTTTCCTTAATGCCATAGCGCAGTAGTTCATAGACCTTTTTATTGGCATCGTATAATTTAACGCCACTGCCTATAGCGGCTGCTTTTTCTAGAGCTTTTATGGCTCTATTTTGCAGCGTACGGCTGACGTTACGTGAGCTTAGCCACGCCGCTAAAATCTCGGACTCAATGTTTTTGTTATTAGGTCGGTCTTTGAAGTCGCCTAGATAACGGTAGCCGAGTGTGTCGGTAAAGAATCGTACGACACGGTTTTGTGTGAGTCTTTCTATGTCGCTGACGTTACTCATGATTCAGCGTCCTCTGAAATTAGATTAAGACCTTGCATCAAAACCTCTAACATTTCATCTTCATGATTTTTGATCATTGTTTTATCCCAAATTTCTTTTTTGTTATCAATGCGCTGAATCATTTTGAGTAGTTTTAAGCTATCGATATTTCCAGCTTTAATATCTCTACCATCCGAAAAATATTTTACTTTAACATCAGGCATATCATTGCTGACACGTGAGTTAAGGCTATGGCTAATCAAACATAAATTACCGAATGAGTGGAGCAGCGTATCCTCTGTATTTTTGTCATTTATAAAAACTTTATCATCTCGTTTATTTTGAGGATAAAAGTGCTCTATAGAGCTTCGAGCAGTAAATATAAACTTAGGCCCGTTACCCTTTTTCCAAAGTAGATAATCTAAATAATTGAATACGAAAATATTCCGAATACTGCCATATCTAAGGTATCGCTTAATTTGTATAACTGGACTATCAAGATACAAGTCACTTTCATCATTTTTTAGCGAAATTTGGCTAAAGTCTGAGGTTTGATAAATGATTTGATGATAATCATCTGGTTCATCTGTTAAATAACGTCTTAACATAAAGGCGCGAGCTATTGTTTCTATATGATGCAAATAGTCTAAGCTATTGAGTCCAATCTCATTGTGCTTATAATTTTCATAAGCATAATATAAAACAGCATTGAGCCAGTGCTTATAGTTTGTAGTAGGCGTTGAGACATGAAAAGCACTTTGTAGCATGACTAGTTTGTCATTATTCTCTTTTTCAAAGCTATTTATATAGTAACCATTATTTTTATCATCACGCTTGGTCATTTTTTTAAGTGTCCACTGACCTTTGCTGTCCTGCATATTGCGCTTGATTATAAAGTGATCAAAGATAAATTTACCTTTCAGCAAAGCATATATAAAAGTCTTTACTTGTGACAAAGGCGTTATCTTATTATTGTTCTGTAGACTTTGATCAATATGTAGAACTTGATTAGCATCTAAGCTCTGATTAGTTTGTAAAACTGATGGTTTTATAATAAAGGTTTCAAACTGAGTGAGCAGCTGTTTATCATCAAGCGCAATATCTTGTTGGCTTGATGATTGCATATTAATCATGATTCTTAACGTATGTAGAAGGAAGCTTGAGAAGTTGACCAAGCTATAGTAAGTCTCGCTATTGCCGTCATCATCATCTTTATCAGCAGTATCATTAGGATTTGGTGGATTGGAGAAGCTATCCTTAAGGATGTCAAAAAGAGAGGGAAGCTTCGGCTTAACATTTAGGTTGTTTTCCGAGTCTTCAGAAGATTCCTCAGTATTTGATAAATCCTCTATTTGACTTGCAGACTTCTTATAGACATCTAGTAATTCCTCGAAATTATTAGTTTTTAAAACGTTCAAATTATTTGTAAATATCTCAGCGCGTAAGGTAGGGCTAAATCCGTACTGCACATACTTATTCATGTTGGCACAAGCTTCCCAAGTATCATGAATTAAGGTTTTCATAGGTTGCTTGTCTACAGCATCTATCTCATTTGTATTTGCTTTTTCGACTACTGATAATAAGCGCGCTTTGATAATTTCATGCTTCTCTAACTGCTCACCTCGGTTATTCATGACTTCAAAATAATGATTTAAATCTGTTTCATCAGGTACAGGGACCCGAGCGATCTGCACATATTCAAATAAATAATCACAAAATTCTTGGATACTGATTTTAGGTTTTTGATTTTCGTTAAAAGAGGTGGTATTAAATTTATTTTCCATCACCTCTTTAATAGAGTTATAGCCATTGATAATAGCAGGGTTTAGTTTATCCTCTCGGAGGTGCCCAAAATTCTGTAGGTTGTCGCTTAGTAGCAAGTCCAAAGTCTCAGTAGATTTTGGACGGCTTTCAAACTCGATATTTTTGTCTTTATACCATGTCATATCATAGTCGCTATCCAAAGCTTCAAAATGATTTTTCAGATATATAACCAGTAAGCTTAAAGTAGTAAAGCGCTGTTGACCGTCAATGACTTCAAATAATTTATGCTTTGAGGACGGTTGTAATCTTTCGAAGACTACTAAAGTACCTAAGTAATAGTTTTTATGATTACTTGAGGTTTGTGAGTTAATTTGAGCATCAATGATATCGACAATAAGTTGTTCAATCTCTTCATTACCCCAAGCGTAATTACGCTGATACATAGGAATAAGGTAGTGCGCTGTACCGTCTAGCATCTGTTTTGGCGTGAGTGCTGTCACTTGCTCAGTTGTGCTTTGATTATGGTTTGTCATATTTATATTTTTTTCTCTAAATATCTGTCAAATAGTTAAGATTCTTGAACAACTGGTAAATCTTATTATCAGATTTTTTATTAGACTGTTGTATATCTTTATCTTTCAATGGGCTAATACCACTAAGCCAGACTTGTTTAGGCAAGGTGGCGTCTTTAATACGTTTAAATAACATACCGTTCACCGCACGGTTGTCCATCGTTGCAAGTTTTACTGCATAGCGCTCTAGGCGTATTTTGAACGCCCAAATAAACACAATTTCTATAATCTGTGATAAATCTTGCATACCGAATTTGTCGATATAATAAATCAGCGCATTATCAAACAAGTTACGGGCATATTTATCTCCTTGTCGTCCTTTATCGCTATAATTTTCTAATAAGTGAATAATTTTAGAAGCTCGGTCATTTAACTTTTGCTCTTTTATAGTTGCGATAATAGCGCTTTCCTCGTCATCTGAGATGCGATCTATATGAATCGTTTTAGCTTGCGTGATAAGCGTATCGTAGTATTCAATCATCTCAAAGAAGCGCCGACCGTTGACTATCTTTTGATCTAATTGAAAAGGGTAGCTCATCTCCTGAGCATCGATATGACGGTGCATATTGCTATTATAGTCATCGATGAAATGATGAGTGATCATCATAGCTTTAGCATAATGTGGTAAATCTTGTTTATGTAATGATACGCCTTTAAAGCTATCGACATAACGGCTAGTAAATTTGTGAGCAGGCTTATGATCTATCCAGTGCTTAATTCGAAATAAATGCTGACCAAATAGCCTATGTAAATCTTCATCTGCTAGGCCTTCCCAATGAGCGACCGTTTGCGCTTTAATATTTGGATTAAGCTGTTCATCATAAGCGCTAAACTCACGCAAGTGAAACGCCTTAAGCAAGTCATGCGGATAAAGCTCTTTGCCGCGGGAGTTCTGTGAGTCAAAAAACTGAAACGCTTCTGACTCATCTTCTAAGATAAAGATGACGACTTGACACTTATGTAGCAAAAAGTCGATATGGTCGATACTCAGCTCACCACGGCTGATAACGCGTAGTATCTCTTGAAAGTTTGTATGCAGATTATAGACAGAGATATCACTGGCAAACTTTTGATGTTCAGCCAGCTTTGGCACGCTCTGAGTAAGATTACCTAATACCTCGCGAATCGTTTGCTCAGATTCAGGCTGACTTGAGTCATCAAGATTATAATATTTGATAATCGCCATGACCGTCAGCATAAGCGTTAAGGTGCGCTGCTGACCATCGACGATATTAAGAACAATGTTGCCCTCATCGTTTTCAGAACTATGCAGTACGATAGTACCCAGTCGATAGGCAGGCTTGTCACTTTGGGTTTTGATATCGTTGAATAGACTGGCAATATTTTGCTGATTCCACTTATAAGGGCGCTGATACTCAGGGATAGTAAGTGAGTCCTCATTCAACAGTTTCGCTACAGATATAATCTGTTGATGTAATTTGTGAGGCGATTCACTTTTGTACTGACACTCTTTTTGGGACTCTTCCATAGAGTTACTCATACTCACCTTGCTCTTCAACTTCTTTGCCCATCGCTTTAGTGATCAGTCCAATCAGTTGATTGCGTCTATCTGCTATAAAACCGTCAAAGTCATCCGCACGTAGGAGCTCAGGTGATAATGAGTGGCTGGCAAGTAGCTTATCCATCTCTTCATCTGCTAAGCCAACTTGTTTTTCATTTTGAATTTTAGGTAAATATACGGAAGGGGCATCGCCACCAATTTTACGATTGGCTTTATACGAGATGCTGGTTTTATTTAGAATACTGTCATAAATATCTCTATTTAGATTACGCTCATCACACCATTTTCTTGGGAAAATATGATGAATATCGAGCGCGAGCTCCTGCTGGGCATCTAGCTCTTGGATAGTGGCATTCCAAAACCAGTCTTTGGCACCTTCACGTAATATCAGGATATTGATGGCTTTATAAGCTGCACTATTACGCGAGCGCAAGCTATGTAACCTTTCTGGTTGAAAAAAAGCATCGCTCACTGTGCGTGGTAGTTTGCTATCATCCTCAAACCACTGTAGCAGTTCTTCAAAGTCATTAGCGATACGAGTTTCGACAGCGCCCCCGTATAGCTCACCAAGCACGCCTGACCAATACCAGCGAGCCAGCTTTTCATAGATTCTCGGCTCAAGCCAGCGATTACCTAGCTTGGTCATCACTGCTGCTAGAGGAACGACTTGCGTGCTATATGGCAGCTCACTACGAGCATAAAAATACTCTTTGCGTAAAAATTGGGCTGCTTGTCTAAAGCCTTGCTCGACACTATCGGCGTACTGCTGCCATGCAGATAATGGTAACTTAAGCATATCGGTGCGCTTGGCACTCACAGGGCGTAGTTGCTTGCCCGTTTTACCTGCGTCGATATCAGCATTTCGCAAATCAAAGGTATGCAAGATAGTCACAGCTTGTAGTATTTCAGTGGCCTCAGTGCCTTTTAGCAATAACTGCGTGCCAATGCGAGCTTTACGCGACTCTACATTGCGATCTTTTGATCCAAGCCAGTCATCACGCAGGTTATAACCCTCAGCGGCATAGCTTGCAGTGATCAGCTCAAACACCGACAGCTGAACGCCGCCTGTATTTACTTTTTCAAAAACTAAGCATACCGCTTCTTTTGTAGATTCTTTTTTTAGCTCAATAACGGGCAACTGATAGGTAGTAAATGGGTGAATGATCTTGGTCAAAAACTCCATGAATACAAACATATCGCTTTGCTTGTCAGTGTTCATAGTCAAGTATTTACTCAGCTCAATCTGCCACACATTGGAGTTGAATATCTGATCACAAGGGAACATCATGTGCTCGCATTCTTTTTCAATAGTGGATAAATCTATATCGATATCACGTCCAAAGTTGCTTTTGATTTGCTTGTTTTCATCGACGGCGACGATAGCGTCTTCGATATAGTCCTCGGACTCGATAGCCTTACGAATATCAAAATAATAATGGCGCTGAATTTTTTTACCTTTACTAGTGCGGGTCTGTACTGGCGTCGTTAGCCCTATCGCTTGGGTAAGAGTGGTGAGACGTTGTTGGCCGTCGAGTATGAGCTTTTGCGGCTCTATGCTTTTATCTATTAAGTTTTCGACACCTTCGACAGGGCGAGTTTGAAATCTGACCTCACCACCAGTCTCTAAGAGCATGACGGCACCTACTGGGAAGGAGCGGGCAATACTAACTAGCAAGTCTTTTACATGATCATCATCCCATACCCAGCCACGCTGAAAGTCTGGGAGTTGAACTTTTCCAAGCTTGATATCGTTTAGTAGTTGGCTAAGGAGTATTTTGGTGGAGTCAAAAGTAGTCATTGCTTGAAGAGTCCTTCTTATTCATTGTATTTGTTTTTTATTCATCTAATCGGGATGAGGTTCGATGTAATTTAATGCGCCAACCGCACTTTGCCTGTCAACAGCTGCTGCATCATGCCTTGTTTAATATCACGGGTTTTTTCTAAGCGCTGCTGCAATGCCTGTATCTCGGCATCCATATCGGAGAGAATAGTGGCAATGGCGTTTTGTTCAATTGAGCTATTAGGCAATCTAACTTTCAACGAACTAAATTCACTGATCCAGTGTCGTTTATGATCACCT
Source organism: Psychrobacter sp. AOP5-GZ1-6 (assembly GCF_052376345.1). Classification (NCBI taxonomy): domain Bacteria; kingdom Pseudomonadati; phylum Pseudomonadota; class Gammaproteobacteria; order Moraxellales; family Moraxellaceae; genus Psychrobacter; species Psychrobacter sp. AOP5-GZ1-6. The sequence continues at coordinate 39,781 of NZ_JBQSVP010000012.1, forward strand.
ACTTTATAGTCGATATTCGATAACAATAAGTAAATTAACTGAATTGGTACAGAAGTAGACTTTGGTTTTAGAATTTTCATTGCAGATGATTTAACTTTGAACGGAAAGTTTACAAACTGTGTGGCAGTTGTAAAATCATCAAATATGATTGTTGGAAGACTTCTATAGATTCCATGTGCTTCTTCAGTGTAACCAAGGATGAAAGACTTTCCAGCTGTTAAGACAGGTGTAGTACCATCTTCAAGAAATTCATTGCCATCAATAATATATTTAGTAGGCTGCTCATAAGATAATAAATCCCTAAGCTCTACTAAATCCCAATCCTCAGGAATCCGCCCCAATTCAGTCTGTTTAAACCCTTTAGCACTACCATCCTCACGAGTAGCAAACTCAGGTAGGCGAGTTTTGCCTGTGAGTAGTTGTTGCATCGTGCCTGTTTTAATGGCTTCTTTTTTCGCAATCAGCTTTTCTAGAGAGCCGATTAAATTATCGACATCGGATAGGGCAGTGGCGATGGCGGTTTGTTCTTTTTTTGGTGGTACTGGGAAATTGAAGGTTACAAAGTCCTTTTGGTATAAGTGCGTAATAGTAGAGCCAGCTGTAATATTCCTAATGAACTCTTTGAATAAATTTGATGTTAATACATAAAAAAAGTATTTAGGTACAAAGCTATTGTATTTAGGTCTGATAACAAAGACCCCACTATTTAAAGTAGCAGGTTTAGGTAACTCATCTACATATCCGACTTTACCAATAGTGCCGTCTTTAGTGACTAGAACATCATCTATTCTTAGCTGAATATTTAAATCTTGCTTGTATCTCCATTCGTCAACATACCAACAAGTATCCCATTGAACCTCTCCTGCATTGAAGTCAGTACCTGTCACTAAATAATAATTACCAGTACTTTGATATTCATTTGTTGTTAATGCTTGCCAGCCAATACGAGCTTTTAGGGTGGCATCCTTACCGATATTTTTTGTTTCCCAATTCTGAGGAATAACGCCAACCTCAGTCTGTTTATAACCCTCAGGTATTCTAACCTCACTCATTACGCCACTCCCATCGCTTGCAGATGCGCTTGTACTTTTTGGCTTAACGTCTCCACCTCATCGACGATTTGCGATAGCGGCTCAGCATAACGCTCATCCAGCTCTTTGATACGATTGGCAAGTTGGGCAGTGATGCGCTCAATCTCATCTTCGATACGCCCTTGTAGCGTGGCGTGCCATTTATCATCAGTCAATAGCGTTTTGATAGCCGTTTCATCCAAAGTTGGGTAGTGTTTAAATACCGCTAGATCTAACGCATCTTGTGCTTCTTTTAATACCTTTTTTGTATTGGCTTCAGTATCGAAGTAAGAAAGCAACTGATGGAGTGCATTTTTTTCATCGCTATCGGTGGCGAGCTTGAGACGGGCGTTGACACTAGACTTAGTAAAGCTACCTTTGTCCGTAGCAGCATCTGCTAGTAAGCCTTCCTCATCGCCATGCTCCTCAACGTAGTCAGCTATGGTACTTGAGATGGTGTCTAGCTCAGCCTGTAGCGCATCGATATGGGCTTGCTCATCGTTATAGTAACGGTCGATGATAAGCGCTGGCGGGATAAGCTCGGCTTTGTACTTGACCTTATTGATAATCAGGTCAGGTTCTTCTTTAAGCTTTTCACCCTTAGCCACGACCAACTTGCGCAGCTGTGCGCCTACTTGCCAGCCATCTTGGCTAATAGCATAGATGTCGTCCTGCAAGCTCTCACTCCAGTAGTCCATCAGGATTTGATAGATATCGTATTTATCTAACAGTGGGGCATGAGCATAACGTGCTAGCAGGTCTTCACTAATTTTATGAATAAGCGCTTTAGGTCTATCGCCTTTGGTGATTTCACTTAACTGGATAGCTTGCCACCAGTCATTGAATGGCGTTAAGCTTTGCTCAGCAAAGGTAATAAACTCAGGATGAGCCAATACTGCCGCTTTGACCTCAGTCGATGCCACGAGACACTCGCGATAACCATCACGCAAATCAGAAAATAGCGTCTGGCGTAAGTTTGGTAATACCTGCCAATAAGACTCTAGAGAGTCGATGTCGGCAACAGGGATACCGCCTTTTAAATGCGCAGTCAGATCATGCTGATCTTCATCAATACTGGCATCGATATAGCGAGGGATGTTTAAGTTATAGTCGTTATCAATGATCTCATCCAACTTAACCATTCGGCTATAGCCTGTCAGAGTGATTTGAGAATTAAAGACATCGACGATTTTATGAATATCTTGGCTACGCAAACGGTTTTTATTACCATCTTTCATATAGCCGCGACTGGCATCGACCATAAACAGACCCGCGTCACCTTTGGCTCGACTCTCTGCTGTGTTTTTATCTATCACAATGACACAAGCAGGGATGCCCGTACCGTAGAATAGGTTGGCTGGCAAGCCGATAATACCTTTTATGTAGCCTTGTTTGATTAAGTTCTGACGGATATGTGCTTCAGCGTTACCACGGAACAGCACGCCATGGGGTAGAATCACTGCGCCAACGCCCGTGCTTTTTAAACTTTTGATGATGTGTAAAAGGAAAGCATAATCACCATTCTTCTCTGGAGGAATACCCCAAGTAAAGCGGTCAAACTCATCCGACTCTGGGTTTAAGCCACTGGTCCAGTTTTTATTACTAAACGGCGGGTTTGCTACGATAAAATCAAACGTTTTGAGCTGACTGCCTTCTACAAAGTGCGGAGAGGATAGAGTGTTGCCTTTATAGATATCAGCACCTGTTGCCCCATGCAAAATCATATTCATCTTTGCCAATGCGGTAGTCGCAAAGTCCATCTCTTGACCATAGATAGTCAAGCCGTGTGGTGCTTCATCGCTAACTTTAAGCAGTAGAGAGCCTGAACCGCAGGCTGGGTCATATACTGTCGCGTCCAGTGGCGTATTGTCGTCAACACCAATAATCTTGGCCAAAATACGTGATACTTCCGATGGCGTATAAAACTGACCCTTTGATTTACCAGATTCAGTAGCGAAGTGACGCATGAGGTACTCGTAAGCATCGCCTAGTAGGTCATCACCATCAGCACGGTTGCCTGATAGATCCAATCCTTCAAAAATACCAATCAGCTTCGATAAGCGATCGACATGCTCTTTGCCTGTACCGAGTTTTTCTTCATCGTTAAAGTCCGCAACATCAATGACACCGCGCAAACCATTGGCTTCCGCCAGCTTAGCGATAATTTTATCGACCTTTTCACCAATCTCTTTATCACCTTTCAGCGCGACCATATCATCGAAGCTACCACCTTCCGGTACCACGATATCGCCAAAGACATCGTCTTTATATTTATCAGACACATACTTCATAAATAGCATGGTCAATACATAGTCCTTGTATTGACTCGCATCCATGCCGCCACGTAACTCGTTACAGCTTGCCCAAAGGGTAGAATAAATCTCGGTTTTCTTAAGTGCCATAGTTATAAGTCTTATGATTGGATAGTGTTTTATTGAATGAAAAATTTATCGAAGAATGGTATCACATTACAGCTTGTTTGCTTGTCATATACACGAACATCTAGGATTGGTATTTGTCGACTCTAGTTTGGATTAAGTATAAATAAATAAGAAGTTTATTTGAATAGCATTAGAGTATTATACGTCATCTGTTGTCGTGAGAAGTCGATAGTAGCTTAAATGAGTATGGGAAACTTCTTTGACTAATGGTGCAGGCTTTTTGGTTATCAAAAAACCTACCCCCAAATCTTGGACGGTTGAAGTTTATTTCAATGACTGAGCAATAGCCTCAAACTGAGCTTGCGATATTGTGTGGTATTTCTTTCTAACATGTCTTACCATCAACACCAGCCATAAATCGACTGACAGCTTCTGATACATCCGAGAGAGAGTTTTCCGTGACATCGAGCTGCTCCAATGCTTTTAGATTGGTAACACTATCAGGCAGACTTTGTAGGCCATTATGATAGAGCCCAAGACTTTTTAATTGCTTTAGATTGCCTATCGAGCTTGGCAGGGTTTTGAAATTAGAAGCACGTATCTCTAGTTTTTCAAGGTTTATTAAATTATCAATACTATCAGGCAAAGCTTTCAACGATTCATTGGCATACAGCTCAATACTAGTAAGCTTGCTTAGATTGCCAATAGAGTCTGGTAACTCCTGAACCTGCGTTCCTCTCATATCAAAATGGGTAAGCGATGATAGATTGCCAAGCTCATTAGGAAGTCTCTCTAAGCTTTTTGAAAAAATCTTAAGAGCTTTAAGATTCTTTAGTTTACACAATACCTTTGGGAATTCAGTGAAAGCGCAGTTCATATAAACCAGTGTCTCTAAGCTATCTAGTTGAGCAATCTCTTCTGGTAGTTCATTAAAACCTCTTAGCCTAAGGTACTTTAGATTTTTTAAATGGCCGATAGCGCTAGGTAATGGCTCAGTAGACTCACTTTCGCTTTGTAATACTGACTTATTATCAATATAACTATAACTCGTTGATTTTCCATATCCCAAATCCAGTCGCTCTAACTGGCGCAACGCTTCAGGTTCACGAGGGACGGTGCTGTCAGAGCTGCCTGCTATATTATGGTTGTCAATCCAGTCCCATATCTCTATCATCCAGTCTTCAACGTGCGTATCTTGCTTGCTATTAGTGTTGTCATCTTGGTTGGTTTTATCGGTAAATGCTGTCATAAGGTTACCTGTTAAATAATGATGGTTAAATGAGGTGAGTGCATTCAAATTCTTAGCTAGTCTTATTGCTATGTGTCAAACTTAAGAGCAGTTGGGCACAGTAATAAGACCAAGGTAAGCCATATTTTTAACAAAGCTTGGACTATCAGTGACTGAGACTGATAAAGGTTTATGAAGCTGTTTTATGGGTTTGCTTAAAAAAGCGGAATAGCAGAAAGCGCTCATAAGGCTCAGTCGCTGAGTATGAGGAAAATGATTGAGAGGTTTAAAGTTTGGATGTAATTGACTAGAAGTAGTCATAAAGAAATCTCCTGTTGCTCTGTCTGTGTCAAATTGAAACGACACAGTCACCTTACAGAGCAAAAAGGAGTTGTGCGTTTTACCAGTCTTTGTTTTTCATCGCGCTGGAAGTAGCCGTAAACCCACGATGTTTTTTATCATAGCAAGCTGTTTATTATTTGTCAAAAGTGACATTGAGCTATGCTGAAGGAATTCTAGAGAAGAATGACAATATCTTAGCGACTGCAAAGCAGTTAGGCATAGCCATGCAAACCTTATCTAACTGGCAGAATAAAGCGAATGAAGGCTATCGTATTGTCTCAGCATGCTGATCTTTGATAGTACTGGGGCAGTCTGTTATAAGTATTTCTATTAGAGCAGTCTATTTTAAGTGGTCTATTAACAGGTTTAAAGAGTAAAATGATTGGTTCTGTTGAGATATAGATCGCTAAGACCGGTGTGGTTTGATTTTTATCGTCAGGCTGCGTCATCAAAATCTCCCAAGTTCAACTATACGGATTTGACAGCAGGGGTCATAGAGAGTGGGATGAATTTCATGATTGTTAATACATTTACGATT